>JAACJQ010000385.1 GCA_016879935.1 Archangiaceae bacterium
ATGGCGAACTGGCCCCAAGGCAAGGTCATCGTCGGGAGCCCCGCCACCGACATGGAGGCCAGGCGGAACAACCCGTTCGGCTTCCTGCGAAAGGTGAAGTCCACTCGCGTCGAGGGCAGCTCCGTCATCGTCGAGACCGAGAACGCGTCGCTCGACGAGGCCATCACCGGGCAGTACCGCAAAGAGACCGACCTCGGCGCGCTGCCCGCCCTCGAGCTGCCCGAGGGCACGGACCTCTCGGCCTATGACGTGCCGGTTCGACTCGGCCGCGGCCAACCTTTCCCCGAGGGGCAGGACTCGGATGCCGGCGTCGCCACGAACCAGCAGCCGCTGAACGACCCGGCGCACGACGGGCCCACGGTCTTCGGCAAGCAGGTGCAGCCGCTCAACATCACCAACCAGGCCTTCGAGGTGTCGGCGCCCAACCTCACGCTGCTCGACGTGACGCGGCCGGTGCGCATTCCGAACGCACCTGGCGAGCCGCTCGACGTCAGCGCGCGAATCGTGGTGAGCCCGGCCGTGCGCTTCCAGCCGCGCATCGTCATCGACTACGACTCGCAGCTGCTTCCCTACCCTGCGCTGAACTCCTTCGAGTTCCTCGTCGGCGGCAACCTCAACGTCAGCAGCTCGCTCGAGGTGCAGGTCGCCGCGCGCCGCCCTGCGGGCATGACGGTTCAGCAGCAGACGGCCATTCTGGCGTGGCTGCGCGTGAACGCGCTGCAGTACACCTTCGAGAAGGAGATTGGCCGGCCCCGCGTGGTGCCCTTCAACCTCGGGCCCGTGCCGATGGTCTCGACCACGAAGGCGTTCCTGCAGTGTGAGGCCAAGCTCTCGGGCGCGGCCCACGTGAAGGGCTCGCTCGCGCAGAACGTGAACCTGACGTTCGGCGTGAAGTGGCGCCGCGGCAACGGTTGGGCGACCGACTTCTCGTACCCGAACCAGACGCCCGCCGTCACGGGGCAGGTCATCAGCGGCGAGGCCGAGGTCGAGCTCGACTGCGGCATCATTCTTCGCACCGACGCGTACGCCGGTGGCGTCGCAGGGCCGTACGCCCAGGCGCGCGCTGACGTCGTCGGTACGGCCGCCGTCAAAGAGGAGTGCCCCGCGCCCGCCGACGAGCGCTCGGCCAGGAACCACCCGGCCGACGTGAAGGTCGACCTCGGCATCAAGGCGTACGCCGCGCTGCAGGTGGGCGTCGACTCCATCAACTTCCTCAAGCTGCTCACGCTCGAGTACGGGCCGTACGACATCGTCCGCAAGAACTGGAACGAGGGGTCGCAGGTGATGGTGCCCAACCCGCTCTACGTGCCTGGCTGCGGCGCGGCCTGGTGTTCGACGCCCGAGGTTCCAGCGCGTGAGCACCTGCCCATTCGTTCGTGGACCTTCACGAAGCCAAACGGGGGGCTCGGCTCGCCCGATGCTGGCGTGTGGTGCGTGGTGCCGTGTGACGACGGTCGAAAGAACGGCATGGAGGCCGACGTCGACTGCGGCGGCGCTGGCGTCTGTGCGCGCTGCACCAGGGACCAGGCGTGCACCACCGGCGCCGACTGCCTCTCTGGCGTCTGCGGCGGCAACGGGCGCTGCGTCGCCAGCCTCTGCGAAGACGGCGTGAAGGGCCAACAGGAGACCGACGTCGACTGCGGCGGCCCGACCTGCCCGGCGTGTCAGGTCCTCACCGAGCCCGGCCCGCAATGCGCGGCCGACTCCGACTGTGCAGGCTCGTTCTGCAGCAACGACGGCGTGGCGCCCAAACGCTGCACGCGCGACCTGTGCCGTGATGGCCGCGTCACCGGCACCGAGTCAGACGTCGACTGCGGCGCTTCGGAAGGGTGTCAGGGCTGCTCCGTCGGCAAGCGCTGCACCGGCCCCAGCGACTGCGCCAGCGGCGCCTGCCACGCGACGACGGGCCTGTGCGTCGCCAACACCTGCGTCGACGGCGCCAGAACCGGAGACGAGTCCGACGTCGACTGCGGCGGTAGCTGCCCCACCAAGTGTGCCCTGAACCAGCAGTGCAACTTCACCCAGCGCGGCAACGCGGACTGCGCCAGCAACGTCTGCTCGACGCCGCCCTTCTCTGGCGCGCCCGGCCGCTGCGTGGCCACCACGTGCGAGAACCTGCGCGGTGACGCCGACGAGATTGGCGTCGACTGCTCGGGCGCGTGCGCCGCGAAGTGCCCCGTCGGCCAGACGTGCCGCTTCGGCCAGAACGACTGCGTCACGGCCGCCGTGTGCAGCGCCACCACGCGCCGGTGCGAGCCACCGGGCTGCGGAGACGGCGTGCTCAACGGCCAGGAGTCGAGCATCGACTGTGGCGGGCCCACGTGCCTCAAGTGCGCGCTCTCGAAGGCCTGCAACGCCAACAGCGACTGCACCTCGAGCGTGTGCAGCGGCGGCCGCTGCGTGGGGAGCGTCTGCGAGAACGGCGTCAAGGACTCGACCGAGGCCGACGTCGACTGCGGCGGCAGCTGCACCCTCGCCTGCGCGACGGGCTCGACCTGCTCCCAGCCTCGTGACTGTGCGTCGAACCTGTGCGTCTCGGGCCGTTGCATCTCGGACGCCTGCCAGGACCGCGTGCGCAACGGCGCCGAGGCCGACGTCGACTGCGGCGGCGCGACCTGCACCGCCCGCTGCGCCGGGGGCAAGCGTTGCCTCGTGAACGGCGACTGCCAGTCGAACCTCTGCAACACCACCGCGCAGCGCTGCGTGGCCGGGCCCTGCGACGACGGCCTGTTGACGGCCGGGAGCGAGTCGGACGTCGACTGCGGCGGCTCCTGCGGCGCGATGAACCCTGCGAAGCGCTGCACCGTCAACCAGCGCTGCACGGCCGCAGCCGACTGTGCGTCGGGCGTGTGCAACGCGACGACTCAACGCTGCGTCAGCGACGCCTGCTTCGACGGCGTTCGTAACGGCACCGAGACCGACCTCGACTGTGGCGGCAGCTGCGACCCGAAGTGCGCCGCCGGCCGCCTGTGCACCGTCGCCACCGACTGCCAGTCGGGCTCGTGCACCGCGATGGGCCGCTGCGCCACCGACCAATGCAGTGACGGCCGCGTGAACGGCAACGAGACGGGCCTCGACTGTGGCGGCCAGTGCGCGACCCGGTGCCCGGTGGGCCAGGGCTGCCTCACCGGCGCCGACTGCGCGCACCCGATGGGGCTCCAGGGCGTCAACGGCTTCTGCTCGACGGCCACGGCGACCTGCACCAACTCCTCGTGCACCACGGGCGTGAAGGACGGCGACGAGACGGGCGTCGACTGCGGCGGCAGCTGCGCGGCCCGCTGCCCGGTGGGCCAGGGCTGCACCACCAACGCCGACTGCGCGGGCAACCTCTGCAACACCACCACGCGCCTGTGCGTGGCGTCGCGCTGCGAGAACGGGCTCAAAGACCAGGACGAGACCGACATCGACTGCGGCGGCGACACCTGCAACGGCTGCAACGTCGGCCAGGCCTGCACGCTCGGGCGGCACTGCGCCACCCAGTACTGCGGCACCACCAACCTCTGCATTCCCTCCGTCCCGCGAACCTGCAGCGACGCCTTCGTCCGGACCGCTTCGGCGACGAGCGGCATGTACCTCATCGACCCCGACGGACCGCAGACGCGCTTCTCAACCGGCGGTTGGCGGCAGCCCATGTCGACGTACTGCCTCATGCAGAACGACCCGAACGGCATCCTCACCGGTGGGTGGACTCCGGTGATGTACGCGAACTCGTTCTGGAGCACCTCGGAGCCGCGCCTGTACGGCTACTTCCGCAACAGCCAGGACGTGAGCAACCGCGAAGCATGCTCGACCAGCAACCCGACCTGCTCCTTCTCGACAGCGGGCAACACCTGCCAGAACGATGTGGGCGGCGGGCCCTGCACCAACGCCAACACCGGCTGTCACTGCACCAGCGCCGCGCCCTGGAGCGTGCAGTACGCGCCCTCGCTGCACGGCAACCCGGTCAACTTCTCGGGCTCGTCGGTCGCGGTCGAAGACGCGCTCGCCTTCAACCTCGCGGTCAACGGCGGCGTGGGCCAGTACCAGGTGACCGACGGCATTCCCGCCACGCATTTCAGGTGGCAGGTGTTCCGCGGCGGCGCGCTCATCTTCGACAGCGGCATCTTCAGCATGGCGCCGCCTGTGCTGCCCGGCACGCCCCTGCCCTGGTTCGCCAATGGGCAGTGGGGGCTCAACTCGTTCTTCGGTGGCAGCCCCTGGGACTACTGCGCGCAGACGACGTCGCTGGCCGCCGAGTCGTACCCCTCCGGCCAGAGCGGGCTCGTCGGACTCCCCTTCAACAACGACCCGGTCGGCTACGCCGCGCGTGACGGGTGGTGCCGGCGCTTCGGCCGGAACATGTCGCGCTCCATCGGCCAGCCCTTCTCGAGCCTGCCCGCCGACGTCACCCTCGGCTGGGTGCACCGCCTGCTGCCTCGGGGCGTCAACGGCCAGACCACCTCACAGACGGCGCCGTGGGTCGGCCTGTGGTTGGGCAACTACGGCCACGCGCCGGGGAGCCCGCGAAACTGGGTTCCCGACGTCGCCAACTCGGCGAACGGTGCCCAACCGCCACCGCAGAACAACACGCTGGGCATCTGCAACGGCCTCGTCTTCGGAACCGACGACACAAGCCGCGCCACCGAGTGCACCGCCTACGCCCACGTCACCGGCACCAGCTTCTCCTACGGCGCCGGAGAGACGACCGACATCACCAAGGGCTCGCAGTTCAGCGCGGGCGTGCCTGGCCTCGTGTTCGTGCTGTGGGCCCGCTGACAAAACGACCCGCGGCTGCCCAGCGGTCGCCAACGACAGAACGTGACTCCATGACTCGCTTCCTGCTCTGCCTCGCCGGCCTGACGTGTGCCGGCGCCCTCAGCTGTACCCAACCGCTGCCCGCCGACGGCACCAGCTGCCCAGACACGGTCTGCTCGTCTCGCGGTGTCTGCACGTACAAGGACACGTACCCGAGCTGCGCGTGCGCCGACGGCTACACGGGCATCGTCTGCTCGAGGTGCGCCGACGGCTTTCATCGAGCTGCTGACGACAGCTGCGTCGCCGATGGCGTGTGCATGCCTGGCATGTGCGGCGCTTCGGGCCAGTGCCAGGTCGTCAACGGTGACGCGGTCTGCGCGTGCGTCGTCGGCTACCAGGGGCCCACCTGCGCGGCGTGCAAGGGCGGCTACCACGCCGTCGGTGACGGAGGCTGCGAGCTCGACTCGTTCTGTCTGCCCTCGACCTGCGGCGACGGCGGCGTGTGCAGCCAGGACGCAGGCCGGGTCTCGTGCGCCTGCGCAGCCGACCGCGCCGGCTCGTTCTGCGAACGACGCACCGCGACCTGCGCCAGCAACAACCCCTGCAGCGCCAACGGCACCTGCCGCGAAGCGGGCGGCGTCGTCAGCTGCGCCTGTCGACCGGGCTCCGCGGGGCCCACGTGCAGCGACTGCTACCCCGGCTATGCCGCCTCTGACGCGGGCTGCGTGCAGGCGCCGTCGTGCAGCGCCTCGGCCTGCAGCATGGTCGGCGCGTGCAGCGTCGACGGTGGCACCCTCTCGTGCGCGTGCGAGGCGGGCTACGAAGGCTCGGCTTGCCAGCGCTGCGCGGCCGGCTTCCACCGCGCGGGCGACTACCGCTGCGTCGCTGACGAGACCTGCGTCGGCAACGGTCGCTGCAGCGCCAACGGGACCTGTGCCGTGCGCGGCGGCGTCGCGGTCTGCGAGTGCCAGAGCGGCTACGCCGGAGACACCTGCAACACGTGTTACCCGGGCTACCACCCCGAAGACGGAGGCTCACCAGACGGGGGCGTCGGCTGCGTGCTCGACACCACGTGCAGGCCCGAGACCTGCCGCTTCCACGGCGCGTGCAGCGCTGACGGCGGCGTCGCGCGTTGTGCCTGCAACCCGGGCTACAGCGGCGCCTTCTGCGAGACCAACGTCGACGACTGCGTGAACAGCGCCTGCAACGGCGCCCGCTGCGTCGACCTCATCGACTCCAACGTCTGCCTGTGTGACGGCGGCGTGTTTGGCCAGGTGTGCCCATGAACTCCACTGCGCTGCTTCGCCTCACGTGGTGCGCCGCCCTGCTTCAGGTGGCGTGCTCCACGCCCTCGACGACGGACGCGGGCTGCCCCACGAGCTACTGCAACTCGCACGGCGCCTGCGCCGACGTGAAGAACCTGCCGCAGTGCACCTGTGAGCCCGGCTACGAGGGCCTGACGTGCCTGACGTGCGCCGCGGGCTTTCACCGGGTCGGCACCGGCAGCTGCGCGCCCGACCAGGAGTGCACGCCTACCACCTGCGGCCCCAACGGCACCTGCGCTGTGGTTCGTGGAGAGGTCGAGTGCACCTGCGCGACCGGCTACGACGGTCCTTCCTGCGAGCTCTGTTATGGCGACTTCGTCGACGTGTCAGACGCGGGCTTCCTCGATGCCGGTGTCGATGGCGGAGCGGCGCAGCGTGCTGGCCCGGCGATCTGTGCGCTGCCCGTGCGCTGCAACGCTGGCAGCTGCCCCAGCGGGTTCGACTGCGACGACACGGCCGGGCGAATCACCTGCACCTGCGAGGACCTGAGCTGTCAGGGCCAGGCCTGCACGCCGCAGACGTGCAGCGGCCACGGCGTGTGCGACGCGAGCCTCGGCACCTCGCAGTGCACCTGTGAGGTCGGCTACCAGGGCAGCCGCTGTGAGGCGTGCTACTTCGGCTATCGCGCCGAGGTGGGCGCCGACGGCGGTACCCTGTGCGTGCCGGCCGATCGCTGCACGCAGACGACCTGCTCGGGGTTCGGTCTGTGCGGGCTCGACGGCGGCACGGCCCAGTGTCGCTGCGCGGCTGGCCACGAGGGTGTCTCATGCGAACGCTGCGCGCCCGGCCACCACCGCGTGCCGTCAGGCGCGTGTGAAATCGACCAGACCTGCGCGGCCAACAGCTGCCCCTCCAACAGCGTGTGTCTGGTGCAGGGCGGCGTCGTCACCTGCCCGTGCGCGACTGGCTACGCCGGAGCCGGATGCCAGCAGTGTTACCCGGGCTACCACACCGAATCGCGTGACGCGGGCGTCGACGCAGGCGCCGCGTTCTCATGCGCGCTCGACCAACGCTGTACGTCCACCAGTTGTGGCCTGGGTGTCTGCGAAGACGCGACGGGCGCGGTGGTGTGCAGCAACTGCCCGACGGGCTTCACCGGCGCGCACTGCGAGGTGAACCTCGATGACTGCGGCACCGCGTGCCAGACGGGTCGATGTGTCGACCTCATCGGCAGCCGCATCTGCCTGTGCACCGACGGAACCTACGGGAGCACCTGCTTGCCCGGCCCGGCCGTGACGCAGGTGCGCCCCGCCTTCGGGCCTCGCGCTGGTGGCACGCTCGTCACGCTGACGGGAACGGGCTTCGTCAGCGGCACCACCGTCACCCTCTCGGGCGCTCCCGTCTCGGGCGTGAACGTGCTCTCGGCGACGAGCCTCACCTTCACGACGCCGTCGTCGACGACGCTCGGTGTGAAGGACCTCGTCGTGCGGACGCCCAACGGACAGGTGGCACGCACCGAGTTCGCCTACGCGCCGCTCGCCTTCACCTTCACGGGCGCGGTGCAGCAGTTCACGGTTCCAGCAGGCGTGACGTCGCTCGCGGTGCAGGTGTGGGGCGGTGGTGGCGGCGGTGGTGACAAGCCTGGCATTCGCGGCGGCGCGGGTGGCTACAGCGAAGGCACGCTGCGAGTCGACGCGGGCCAGGTGTTCAGCGTGTTGGTCGGCGAAGGTGGCGCTCGGTGGTTCGGGCTGACGCTCGATGGCGGCACGGTGGACGGCGGCTCGGCGGCGGGCGCTGGAGGCGGTCTCACGGGACTCTTCGCGGCGCTGCCCGATGGTGGTGTGAGCCAGGCGACGGCGTTGATCATCGCCGGTGGCGGTGGCGGCGGCGGGCTCTTCGACAACGTGCTCTTCGGCTCCTCTGGCGGCAACGGCGGCGGCGACTTCGGCGGCGCAGGCGCCCAGCCGGGCACCACCTCACTCGATGCGCGCGGCCTGGGCGGGAGCGTGACGGTCGGCGGAGTGGGCGGCTGCTCGACCTCGAGCATGAGCCAATGCGGGCAGACAGGGCTCGCGCTCCAGGGTGGCGGGGGCGGCGTGCAGCTGCTGTCCGTGCCCCGAATCGGCGCGACGTTCGGCGGGGGCGGTGGCGTCGGGCGCTCGTCAGCCTTCAACGCGGGCGGCGGTGGCGGCGGCTACTTCGGCGGTGGCGGTGGCGCGAACCAGACGCCTCAGGGCGGTGGCGGCGGCAGCGGCTTCCTCGCGGGCTCCGTCATCAACGGCTCGTCGGTGCGTGCGACCGTGCCTGGCGTGCCCGCTCAGCAGAACGCCATCGGTTATGTGCCGGGCGTCGGTGTCGGTGGCCACGTCGATGGAGGAACGTCAGGCGGCAACGGCCTGGTGTTGGTGGGGTGGTAGCGCCGGTGGTCGACGCTGCGTTCCCGGCGAGAACGCCCGACATGAGGGTTGCACCTTCGCGCGGGTGACGCGATTCGCGCACCAATGCCGCTTCGTCGTCTCGACCAGCGCCTGCCGCCCGGCACGCGGGTCGCCTCGACCTGCTGCGCCCCGAGCAACCGGCTCTCCGTTCCCGATTCGTCGTCTCGGGCAGCGCCTGCCGCCCAGTCTCACGTCTGGCTGCGCAGAGCCGGCGACGAGACCTGAGCGGTGTCCGATTTGATGCGTGCACGTCACCGAGGGCCGTCGGGTCTTCGAGCCATGGCAAAGCGAAAGACAGAAGCGTGGAGCGCGTGGGCGACCCAGACCGCGGCGAGCTGGGCGGCCGAGGTGGAGCGCGTCGGGCAATCGGTGAAGACCGGCATGAGCGAGGCCGAGCTGCTGAAGGTCATGGGCAAGCCCGCCTCCCGAAGCGACGGCACCCTGTTCTTCGCGTTCGGGTTCGAGGCGCCACCGTTCTGGGACGAAGGCGAGGCGTTTCCCGAGGCGTCGCTGCGGCTGAACCTGTCGAAGAAGAAGCAATACGACGGCCGCCTGCACCTCGAGTGGTCGGCGGGTGACCCGAACGACGCGTTCCCCGACGACGAGTTCCAGGCGGTCGCTTCGGCCCTCGCCGCGCACTTCGCCGAGACGCACGGCCCCGCCACGAAGGTGAAGGGCAAGCTGAAGGAGTTCACCTTTCCCGAAGCGAAAGACGTGCAGCTCACCGTGCGTGGCGGCGTCAGCTACCAGACCGCGCAGCTGACGCTCTGGCTCGACCCCCGGTGAGCCTCACTGCTCGAGGCAATAGAAGCGGTAGCCCGACGGCGGCCGGCAGAGGAGCAGGCTGCTCATCTGGGTCCAGTTGCTGTTGGTCTGCGAGCTGGAGCCAACCGTCGCGTTGGTGACGTTGATGCCGGCGTTCATCCACCCGCTGCACGATGGCGCCGCAGCCCCGGCCGGCGTCGTTCCCGTCCACACGTTGCTCGCCTGAATCACCGTGCCCGCCTCGGTCGCGCTGATCGGCGCCAGCAACGTGCCGTCGATGAGGTCGTTCCAGTTCATCGCGACGCGCGTCTTGTTGCGCAGCACGTACGGCACCGTCGCGTGCGTGAGTCGAGTCGCCGCTTCGGTCGTCGCGCCGGGCGCCGAGCTGAGCCAGGCCTTGAAGGTGCCGCTGAGCCCGGCGCTCGTGGCGAGCGTCTGGCAGGCACTGTCAGCGCCGGCCATGGCGCCGAACGAGGTCGCGTTCGCGTAGGTGGCGCTGGTGAGGAACACCAGCTTCGCCGTGACGCACAGGCCGGTGACGCAGACACTGCCCGGAGCGGCCCCGCACTCCGCGTCGGTGATGCACGACGAGCGACAGCCGTTGGCGCCCGTGCACGCGTAGGGCTCGCAGTTCGTGGGCGGCTGGCCGAGGTCAGAGGGGCAGAGGTTGCTGTTTCCGGAGCAGACCTCTTGCGGGTCGCACGTTCCCGTCGAGGCGCGGCAGACCGAGCCGGCGGTCGCGAAGAGATCCGTCGGGCACACCGCGCTCGAGCCCGAACAGGTCTCGGCCACGTCACAGCCACCATCGACCGCGCCACGGCACACGGTGCCCGCGGGGAGCACCGCGTCGGCCGGGCAGAACCGCGTCGTGCCCGTGCAGACCTCGGGCGCATCGCACGCAGAAGCAGCAGGGCGGCAGACGGTCATCGCCGGCTTGTTCGCGTCTCCGGGGCAGGTCGACGAGTTGCCCGTGCACACCTCGGCCGCGTCGCAGAGGTCGGTGGAGGGTCGGCACACGGTGCCCGCCTGCGAGAACTGATCGGGTGGACATGTGGCCGCGATGCCGTCGCAGACTTCGTTCGCGTCGCAGAGCCCGGCTGGCGGCCGGCACGTACTGCCCGCAGCGATTCGACCATCGGCAGGGCAGGCCTGCGTGGTGCCGGTGCAGTACTCGGTCATGTCGCACGGGCCAGCGCTGGCCCGGCAGAGCGTGTTCACCGGGCTCCACGCATCACCCGGGCACACGTCGCTCTGGCCGTCACAGCTCTCGGCAGGGTCGCAGCCGCCGGCCGAGGCGCGGCACACCGTCGAGGCCGGCAGCTTCGCGTCGGTGGGGCAGTCGGCGCCTGCACCAGTGCACGACTCGGGAGCATCGCAGACCCCGACCGCAGCCCGACACGTCTGGGTGCTCGGCGCGAAGCCATCGGCCGGGCACGCTGCGCTCGAACCGCTGCACGACTCCGCCACGTCGCAGTCTCCGGCGGCGGCGCGGCAACTCCGGGTGCTCGGCGCGAACGCATCGACGGGGCACATCGCGCTCGAACCGCTGCACGACTCGGCGACGTCACAGCTGCCAGCCGACGCGCGGCACTCGGTCGTCGAGGGCGCGAACGCATCGGCCGGGCACGTCACGCTCGTTCCATCGCAGCGCTCGGCGACGTCGCAGCTTCCCGCCGAGGGCCGGCACTCGGTCGACGCCGGAGCGAGCGCATCGGCCGGGCACGCACTGCTCGCGCCCGTGCAGCGTTCGGCCACGTCACACGCGCCGGTCGACGCGCGGCACTCCGTCGTGGCCGGCTTCATCGCATCGGCGGGACACGCGGCCTCCGTTCCCGAACACACCTCGGCCTGGTCACAGACTCCGCTGGCCGCACGGCACACGGTTCCGCTCGCCGCAAGACCACAGGCGCCTGTGCCGTTGCAGGTGTCGAGCCGGCAGCCTTCGGCCGTGCACTCCGAGTCGGGGTCGGTGTTGGTGCTGACGGGTTTGCACAGACCGTTCGCTTCGCCAGTCTTCGCCGACGCACACGCCATGCAGGTACCGTCGCAGGCGCTCTCACAACAGACACCGTCGACGCACGAGCCGCTCGCACACGAGGCGCCTTCGGAGCACGTCGCTCCCTGCGCGGCTTTGCCAGCCGAGGAACCTCCGCAGGCGACGAGAAAGAGGACGACGAAGATGGAAATCGCAGAGCGCATGCAGGTGATGCCGGGCGCCAGCGAAGTTGATCACTCGTCGCGAACATCCGCCGTTTCCCGGGGTTGCGGGCGGCGTTAGAACGAGCGCCGTGCTCGACGCGCTTGGTCTCGTTCCCGGAAAGGTGACGCTCGACGTGAAGGGTCGCACCTTCGCGCCTGGTGACGCCATTCGTGGGCGGGTGACGCTGTCGCTGCAGGAGAACTCCGAGGCCCGCCGCTTCGTCGTCATGCTCGAAGCGAAGCAACGCGCGGTGGGGCTCGCTCCGGGTCGAAAGGGCCTGGCGCTCAGCTACCAGAAGAACACCGTGTGGAAGTTCGAGCTGAACGTCGACGGCGAGCGCGTGTACCGCGATGGCCTCACGTACCCGTTCGAGCTGATGGTGCCTGATGGCGCGCTCGAGCCGACCTTCGGGCAGGGCCTGCTCGACGTGCTGACGGCCACGCACCGCTTCCCGCTCGAGTGGAGCGTGACCGCGATGCTCGATCGCCCGTGGAAGCTGAACCTCAAGGCCAGCGTCGACGTGCAGGTGATGGCGCGGCCGAAGCCCGTGGTGAAGAAGCGCGCGCCGAAGCCGAAGACTCCGAAGCCAAAAGCGAAGCGAAAGAAGTCAGATCGCGCCGGGTGAGTCGCTGGCCTTCTTCGAGGTGCGCATCAACGCGCGGAACTCGGGCGAGTCGACCTTCATCACCATCAACGTGAGCCGCGTGTGCGGGTCGAGGGTGATGGTGCGCTCCTCGCCGTGCAGCAGCCCGAGGCGGCCGCTCGATCGACCCGACGGCAGCTCGAGGTCGAGCCACACGCCGTAGCCCGCGCCCTCTTCTTTCGGCTGCAGCAACAACCGGTAGTCGGGCAACGGCGCGCCTGGCGTCCACTTCTCGGCGAACAGCCGCTTGCCCTCGAAGCCCACCAGCCGCGGAGCACCGACCGACTTGCCGTCCTGCTCCATGCGAATCGCGAAGTAGAGCTTGTCGGGGTCACGCGTCGACGGGCCGCTCGCACACGCCGTCACCACCGCTGCCAAGAGCCCGACACTGCCGATCATGAACGCGCGGCGGAGGTGACGCACCATGCTGCTCCCCGTAGCAACTTCGACACCAGCGACTGCCCCAACGAATCCAGCGATCTGCGACAGCCAACTGGAGTGACGAACTGACAACCGTGCCGCCGACACACGCGCGTCGCGGACAAACTGACACGACGGCGATCGTCTTCCCCGATTTCGAAGGCCCCGCACGAATGGACAGGGCCGAGGGGTTCGGCTTGAAGCAGCCGCCATGACTCCCGCCGACGTGCGCGCGCTGTTTCCTTCTCTCTCGGAGCTGGTGTGGCTGAACGCGGCGGCGTCGTCTCCGCTGTGCACGCCCGTCGCCCACGCGATGCGCGCGAACGTCGACGAGTGCGAACTCAAGGGCGACCTCGGCTTCCCGAAGTGGCTCCTGCAGAAGGAGGCGGTGCGCGCCAGGCTGGCCGCCTTCGTCGGCGCGAAGCCGCACGAGGTCGCGTTCACGCCGTCGACGTCGTTCGGGTTTCACGTCATCGCGCAGTGCCTCAAGGCGCGCGGCATCACCGAGGTGCTGACGCTCGAGCACGAGTTTCCCTCGACCACCGTGCCGCTCCTGTTCGACGGCCTCACCGTGCGTGGCGTGCGGCGTCGGCCCGATGGCAGCTACCCGCTCGCCGACATCGAAGCAGCGCTGCGGCCCTCGACGGGCGCGGTGGCGTTGTCGCTCGTGCAGTTCAGCTCGGGCTTCCGCGTCGACGTCGAAGGTGTCGCGAAGCTGTGCCGGCAGAAGGGCATTCCACTCGCGCTCAACGGCGCGCAGGCGCTCGGCCACGTGCCCATCGACGTGCACGCACTCGGCGCTTCGTTCCTCTCGATGACGAGTCACAAGTGGCTCGGCGCTGGCTACGGCACCGGCATGCTGGTGGTGACCGACCCGTGGCTCGACGTGCTGCCAATGGCCGGCTGGTTGTCGGTGAAAGCGGAGTCGTTGTGGCAGGCGTTTCCCGAGACCAACCGCATCGACGATTCAGCAGGCTTCGTGGCGAAGGGAACGCGCGTTCGTCGAGAGGCCTCGGCGCTCGAGGGCGGTGGCGGCATGTGGCTCAACTGTCACGCACTCGACGCGGCGCTCGACATTCATGAACGGGTCGGCGTGAAGAAGACGCTCGCGCACGTGCACGGGCTGCAGGCGACGCTGCGCGCGGGCTTGCGGAAACGTGGGTTCGCGCCGAACGCGCCTGACGCCCCCGAGCAGTCGAGCGGCATCTGTGTCGTGCCCGTGCAGGGAGCGCCTGAAGACGTCGTGCGCGCGCTCATCAAAGCCCGGCACCTCGTCACCACCCCGCGCGGCGGAGGCGTTCGCATCAGCACCCACGTGTTCAACACCGAAGAAGATGTCGACGCGCTGCTCGCAGGTTTCGACGCGGTCGGCGTGAAACCGGCATGATGGCCGCCCGAGGGGAAACGACATGCACTTGAAGTGCCCGCACTGCAACGCGCCGACGACGCTCGCCGACGGAGAGGTCTCGAAAGAGTGCCCGTACTGTCACTCGCTCATTCGGGCGCCAGCCGACCCTGCCGTCGCAGGGCCCCGGAGCAGCCCCATCGGCCTCATCGTGCTCATCATCGCCGGCGTCGTCGTGTGCCTCGGCGCCGGGGCTGGCATGTTCTTCTTCACGGCAGTCAAAGCGCCGGCGCCCCCGCCACCGGTGGCCGTCTCGGTTCCCACCTCGCCACCGCCCAGGCCGGCGGAGCCGCCGCCAGCGCCGCCCTCGCCCGTGAAGCGCGTGCTCGCCTTCGGTGAAGCAGGAACCGGCGCAGGGCAGCTCGACCATGCCGTGC
>JAACJQ010000067.1 GCA_016879935.1 Archangiaceae bacterium
GGCTCTACAAACTCATCGGACGTCTCGCACAAGAAGGGCTTGGCCTTAACTCATACAAAACGCGCATCATTGAATCCAAGAGCGCCATGTGGAACACGGAGAAGAGCGACGATCCGAGCAACGTCCACTTCAAACCAGTAACAGGTGTTCACATAGTCGATGAGGTCGACGATCGCGGATTCTACACTCGTGTTCCTCGGCGGTTCTTCATTCCCGAAATGAGGGAGTTCACCACCCCTCCTCGCCCTGCAAATGTGATCGTAGACAGCATCCTTGAGCACACGGTTGTTGAGGCGGCCGAGTTCAGAGAACTTGCCTTGGCGTTGTCGTCATCCGGGACTTTTGACGTGTTGAAACGCCTCATCCCTATCGTCGAAAAGCACCCAGCGTACATCGACTATCTAATGGGAATGCTCGCCCACTTTGGACCCAACATCACAAAGCCGCTGCGCGAAGTGCTATCCAAACAATTGGGGCAACTGCTCAATTCCGAGACATTTGAGATGCCAGAGTGGCATCGCATTCAGATTGTAAGAGTCCTCGGCAGCGAGAGCTTCCGAAACAGAGAGGCTATTCTTCTGCTCCTGCGTCGAATGTCTCGGAGTTCGGGTTCCGCGCTCGGCCGCGCTGTGTTCGATGCGATCTACAACTTCGCGACACGAGGCGATGCCATCGAGGTCCGCGACTATTTCGAGCGTGCAGACCCAGCAGAGCGTCGAGCAATCCTCAGAATCCTCAACAAGGTGCTCCCCACGGAAGAAGCAAGAGCTTGGTCCAAGTACGCCTACCATCAGGTCAGAGATGACCTCTTTGCCCTGCACTACGTCCGACCGCTCAAGCAGAAATCCTAGTCAGCCGTGACTGCGCCGCTCGAGCCAGTCGTGGAGAAACGCCTGCACGGCCGGCTCTTTCGACGCACGGAACTCGTTCGGCGGCGCGACCTCGACGAGCTTGCCTTCGTGCAGCAGCCCCAGCCGGTCGCCGAGTTCGAAGGCCGTGGGCAGTGAGTTGGTGACCAGCAGAATCGTCGCCGCGAGCTTCTGCTTCCCGATGCGCAGCGCTTCGTCGACCGCCTCGGTGAGCAGCGGGTCGAGCCCGGCCGTCGGGTCGTCACAGAGCAGAATCTTCGGGCGCACGCCGTACGCGCGGGCAAAGGCGAGCCTCGTGCGCATGCCGCCGCTCAGCTCGGCGGGCAGCTTCTCGAGCGAGTCCTTCAGGCCGACGAGCTCGAGTGTCTCGAGCACCCGTTCTTCGATGGCCTTCTCGCTCGGAAGCAGGCGCCGCTCGCGCAGCGGGAACGCCACGTTGTCGAAGACGTTCATCGAGTCGAACAGCGCGCCCGATTGAAACTGAATGCCGAGCAGCCCGCGCAGCTCCCGCAGCTCTTTGCCGGTGGCCGTGTGCAGGTCGTGCCCTTCGAGCAGCACCACGCCCGAGTCTGGCTGCATCAGCCCTTCGATGAGCTTGAGCGTTACCGTCTTGCCCGAGCCCGAGCGGCCCAGCAGCACGAACGTCTCGCCTTCGTTCATCGCCAGCGAGACGCCGCGCAAGACCTGGTTGTCTCCGAAGGCCTTGTGCACGTCTTTGAGCTCGATGATGGCACTCACGGCCGCCACCATGCGCTCACTGCCACGTCATGGCGAGTTCACACCGCTCGTGGCCCCACGTTCGACAGCGCTGCTCCTCGGCGGTGGTGACCTTCGAGCCCGCCAGCTCGATGGCGCCCACACACCAGCCCAGCACCGACAGACAGTGCGCCCGGTGCGGCGCCTTGAAGTCCGTCAGCAGCAGCCGCGCGCTGTGGTCGGTCGGCTCGGTCAGCGTCAACGCGCCCGAGTCGTAGTGCGCGCCCCAGAGCTTGGACGCCCGCTCGAAGATGAACGTCGGAGACCCGAGCCGATAGAAGAGCCGGAACAGCTTCGGCAGGTTCTCGCCCGCGGCCCAGGTGCCCATCACCCTGCACAGCTCGAGGTCGCCTTTGCCGAACAGCCGGTCGGCCACCACGTTCAGCTCGATGAAGTCGTCAATCGACACCCAGCCGTGCGGCAGCACGTGACGCTCCAGCACCTCTCGCGTGCGTGGCGTGAGCGCCTCGAGAAATCGGCGCGACCCGTCGTCACCGTGATGGAGCTGCACCCACTTGAGGCGGGCGAGAACCGCGATGCCTTTGCAGTGGGCCATGACGGGAGGACAGGACGATAGGCACACCGGCGCCGCCAAAGAGAGGGCCCCTCGTTCATGGGCTCGCCTTCGACCGCGCGCCCCGTTACAGCGGCGGCCTCATGACCACCCGCACGTGGGACCTCGTTCTCTTCGGCGCCACCGGCTTCACCGGCGCCCTCGTCGCCGAGTACCTCTCGCAGCACGCGCCGCCTGAGCTGCGCATCGCGCTCGCGGGACGAAACAAGGACAAGCTCGAAGGCGTGAAGCGCTCGTTCGGCGAGAAGGGCGCGCGCTTCGGCACGCTCATCGGAGACTCGAGCGACCCGGCGAGCATCGCGGCCATCGCCACGCAGACGCGCGTGCTCTGCACCACCGTCGGGCCCTACGCGAAGTACGGCCTGCCCGTCGTCGAGGCCTGCGCGAAGGCTGGCACGCACTACTGCGACCTCACCGGCGAGCCCCAGTTCATGCGCCGCTCCATCGACGGGTGGAACGCCACGGCCCAGTCGACCGGCGCCCGCATCGTGCACACGTGCGGCTTCGACTCCATTCCTTCTGACCTCGGCCTGCTGACGTTGACGGAGTTCCTCAAGGCCCAGGGCCGCTCGGGCCAGCTCGAGCGCGCGACGCTGGCCGTCTTGAAGCTCAAGGGCGCCTTCAGCGGCGGCACCATCGCGTCGCTCTTCAACGGGCTCGAAGAGGCGCAGGCCGACCGCTCGGTGCGCAAGGTGATGGGCGACCCGTACGCGCTGAGCCCCGACCGCGCGAAGGAGCCCGACCTCGGCCGCCAGCGCGACCTCACCTCGGTGAAGTACGACGACTTCCTCGCCTCGTGGACGGCGCCGTTCGTGATGGCCAGCGTGAACACCCGCGTGGTGCGTCGCTCGAACGCGCTGCTCGGGTACGCCTATGGCGCGCGCCTCGACTACCGCGAGGTCACCGCGCTCAGGCCCGGCCTGAAGGGTCTCGTCTTCGGCGGCGTGATGACGGCCGGCATGGGTGCGCTGGTGGCGTCACAGTTCTTCGGCCCCACGAAGGTGCTCGCGCAGCGGCTGCTGCCCAAACCCGGTGAAGGCCCCGACAAAGCGGCGCGCGACGCCGGCAGCTTCCGCATGCGCATCGAGGCGAAGACGGTCGAAGGAGACCGCGCTCACGCCATCGTCGTCGGCACCTCTGACCCCGGCTACGGCGAGACCGCGAAGATGCTCTCGCACGCCGCCATGTGCCTCGCGATGGACGAAGCGAAGCTGCCCAGGCGCGCCGGAGTGCTCACGCCTGCGACGGCCATGGGCATGACGCTGGTCGAGCGGCTGCGCGGCGCAGGCATGACGTTCGAAGCCGCGATGGGAGCACGCTGACGTCGGCGGCCAGCACCGCGCGCGCCTGACGTTCGACCCCCGTCGAGCCGTGCGCCAACTCCGGCTGACCTTGTGACGCGAGGTCCTTTCGGGCCTGATGGTGTCATGGACCCTCGCGACTACCTCTCGCGCACGAAGCTCGTCGTTCCCGAACGCGCCGTGC
Source organism: Archangiaceae bacterium (assembly GCA_016879935.1). Taxonomy (GTDB): domain Bacteria; phylum Myxococcota; class Myxococcia; order Myxococcales; family Myxococcaceae; genus Xiheimicrobium. Next base: position 3,685 of record JAACJQ010000067.1, read on the forward strand.
GTGAGGCGCAGACGAAGTTGTGGGAGGTGCTCGACGAGGCGCGCAAAGCCTCCATTCCCGCGACGCCGCACGCGCTGGGCCGCCTCTATTCCTACAAGGTGCCGAAGCTGTCGGCCGACGGCACGTGCAGCCTCGTCGACGAGCTGCAGGAGACGCCCTACGACTTGAGCGACGCGCTCGGCGGCCGCGGCATGCGAAACACGCTCTCGCTCATGGTGCTCTCGGGCTTTCTCGAAGCGACCATCAACCACACCAGGCTCGACTGGCTGGGCGTGTACCAGGCGCGATCGCGGCCCTCGGGGAAGGCGCTCGTGAAGCTGTCGGCGAAGGGGAGCCCGAGCCGCGCCGAGTTTCCCCTCACCGACGACTTCGCCACGCGCAGCAACAACGTGGCGGTCGCGCTCTCGGGCACCCCGCGCGTCATTCGTGACGTCCACGAGCACGCGAAGGCGGGCGGCGCCTACTACGAGTGCGACCCGAAGGTGCGCAGCGAGGCGTGCGTTCCACTCTTCGGCACCGACGGCGCCATCGGCGGCATCATCGACGCCGAGCACTCCACGGTGGGCGCCTTCGACGACGAGAAGCTGGGCTGGTTGGTCGCCCTCGCGTGCGAGACGCCCAACCACCTGCCACCCACCCCATGAAGCGGCTCGGCTTCTTCACGGCCTCGTTCCTGAACGGGCTGTACGTCGACGACCAGGCGGCGGCGGTCGAACTCGAGCGGCGTGGTTGCTCCGTCACTCCGCTCGTCTGGAACGAGCCGTTCGACCCTCGGTCGTTCGACGCGCTCGTCATGCGCAACCCGTGGGACTGGTACAAACACCGCCCTGCGTTCCGCGCGTTTCTGCACGGTCTCCACGAGGTGGGCACGCCGGTGTTCAACCCGCCCGCCATGCTCGAGCGGTACGCCGACAAGACGTACTTCCGTCACCTCGACGCGCTGGGGGTTCCCACGGTGCCGACGGAGTTCTTCACGCCTGCCCGCCTCGACGAGGTGCCTGCGGTGCTCTCGCGGCGAGGCTGGTCGCGCGCGGTGCTCAAGCCCTCGTTCACCGCCAACGCGTACGGCGCGCAGCGCTTCGAAGCCACCACCGTCGAGGCCGTCGTCGCCGAGGCGAAACAGCACCCGGTCGACTCGGAGTGGATGCTGCAGCCCTACGTCGACGGCATCGAGCGCGACGGTGAGTGGTCGCTCGTCTTCTTCTCGGGGCGCTTCAGCCACGCCGTGCGCAAGCAGCCGAAGGCGGGCGACTACCGCGTGCAGCCAGACCATGGTGGCCAGAGCCTGCTGTCGGAGCCGCCGTCTCTCGTCGTCGAGGCCGCGACCCGCATCGTGCTGACGGCCGTGCCCGAGGCGCTGTACGCGCGCGTCGACGGCGTCACCTTCGACGGCGCCTTTCGGGTGATGGAGCTGGAAGTCGTCGAGCCCGAGCTCTTCTTCCGGCTGCACCCGCTCGCGGCGGCGCGCTTCGCCGACGCCCTGCTCGAGAAGCTCGGCTGACACGTCGAAGTTTCACGGGCTCCACCGCAGCGCCCCGTGGGGCTGTTGTGAAGCCAGCATGACGACGTGGCGCAGGCTCCTGGCGTGGGACGAGGCGATGCTGCTCAAGGTGGTACGTGCGCAGCGACCGCTGACCGTGCGCTTCCTGCGCTCCATCACGCACCTGGGCGACGCGAAGGTCTGGGTGTTCGTCGGCCTCGTGCTCACCGCCATCGGCACTGATGAGACCCGTCTGCTCGCCCTGCGCCTCGGCGGCGCCGCCGGGTTGGCCGCGCTCGTCGCCCAGGTCATCAAGCGTCTCTCGCGTCGCAGGCGGCCGAACGCCGGCATCGCGGGCTTCGAGGCCCTCGTCGCGAACCCCGACGCCTTCTCTTTTCCCTCTGGGCACACGGCCGCAGCGGTCGCGACGGCGATTGCGTGGGCGGGTGAGGGCTCGTTCCTCGGAGCCCTCGCAGCCTCGTTCGCCGCGCTGGTGGGCTTCTCACGCGTGGCGCTCGGAGCCCACTACCCGCTCGACGTCGCGGTCGGCGCACTTCTGGGCTTGCTGTGCGGCGCGGTGGTGCGGCTGGGTCTGTGCTGACTGGCTGATGCCAGCGCGTCGATCGTGCCACCGCCGCGCCCCATCGCTATGCTTCGCCTGTGCGAGTCGTCATGCTGGTCGCAGCTGACGGGAGTCTCACGGTCTCCGACGGCGCAGCGCGCATCGACGGAAAGCTCCTGACGGGGATCAACCTCGCGGAGGTGAAGGGCGCCGACGATCTCCTCCGCGACGTCGAGGAGGCCCGGCGTGAGGGCATCGTCGAGCGCTCGCTGAAGCTCTGGGGCGAAGAGTGGCAGGGCCGCTGCGAGCGCTCGGGGAGCTCGGTGTTCGTGACGCTCACGCGCGAGCCGCCGCTCACGGCCGACTTCCCCCGCATCGGCGTCGAGCTGGTCGACCTGCTCCTGTCCGGTCAGCCGCTGCCGCGGGTGCTCGACGAGCTGTGCCAGGTCGCCGAGGGCTCCTTCCCGACGGGTATCTGCTCGGTGCTGCTGCTGGGCCCTGATGGGCTGCTCCACGTCGGAGCCGGCCCTCGAGTTCCCCCCGACGTTCGGCTCGCGTGCGAGAACCTCGCGCCGGGGCTGGGTCAGGGCGGCTGCGGAGAAGCCGTGTTCCTCAAGCGGCCCGTCTTCGTTCGCGACACCCACACCGACGCGCGCTTCGAAGCGTTTCGCAGGCCCTTCGTCGAAACGGGGCTGCGCGCCTGCTGGTCCTGGCCGGTGCTCACTCACACGGGCGACGTGCTCGGCACCTTCGCCGTCTATGGCCGTGCCGCCGGTCAACCCTCCGACGTGCAGCTGGCGCTGATGGGCACGCTGGTGCGTCTCGCCGCGCTCGCCATCGACCACCACCACAGCCTGCGCGCGACGCGCGAGATGCTCGAGCGCTACCACCTGGTCGCCGAGGCCAGCACCAACGTCATCTACGACTGGAACCTGCGCAGCAACCACCTCGAGTGGAGCCCGCGCATGAAGCAGGTCTTCGGCTACGACACGCCGTTGCTCGGCTTCGACTGGTGGGAATCGTGCGTGCACCCGGCCGAGCGCGAGCACGTCAGCGAGTCGCTGCAGCGGGCCATCGCGGAGCGCCGCAAGACGTGGAGCGAGACCTACCGCTTCCGCCGACAGAACGGCACGTGGGCCACCGTCATCGATCGCGGCCACCTGCTCTTCGACGAGGCCGGCACCCCCGCGCGGCTCATCGGCGAGATGAGCGACATCTCGGGGCAGCAGATGCTGCAGGCCCGGCTGGCGTTGAGCGAACGGCTGGCCTCGGTCGGCACCCTCGCCGCCGGCGTCGCGCACGAGATCAACAACCCCCTCGCGTGGATCTCGTCGAACCTGCACTTCGCCATCGACGAGCTGAAGGTGCTGCGCCAGAGCACACCGATGCCGGTGCTCGACGAGGTGGCCGAGGCGCTCAACGACGCGCGCACCGGCTCGGAGCGGGTCAGCACCATCGTCAGAGACCTCAAGCTCTTCTCCCGCGCCCAGGACGACCAGGCGACGCTCATCGACGTGCGCCGCGTGCTCGAGTCGGCCATCACCATGGCCCGCAACGAGATTCGGCACCGCGCCCACCTCGAGCGGCGCTTCGCCGAGGTGCCGATGGTGAAGGGCAACGAAGGCAAGCTGAGCCAGGTCTTCTTGAACCTGCTCATCAACGCCGCCCACGCGCTCCCCGAAGGTGACGTCTCGAATCAGGCCATCATCGTCTCGACCGAGGTCGACGAGCGCGGGCTGGTGCGCGTGATGGTGAGCGACACCGGCAAGGGCATCGAGCCCGACGTGCTGCCCCACATCTTCGACCCGTTCTTCACGACCAAGCCCGTCGGCCAGGGCACTGGGCTGGGGCTCAGCATCTGCCACACGCTCGTCTCGGGGCTCGGCGGCACCATTCACGTCGACAGCGCGCCTGGCCGCGGCAGCACCTTCACCGTCTCGTTGCCCGTGGCGCCTCCCGAGGCGCGCAAGTCGCCGCTGCCGATGTTCGAGCGCCTGGTGGTGGAGCGCGGCATCGTGGCGCTCATCGACGACGAGCCCTCGGTGCTGCTGGCGCTCCAACGGGTGCTGGGCCCGCACCACGAGGTGAAGAGCTTCACCCAGCCCCTTCACGCGCTCGAGGCGCTGCCCGCGCTGCACCCCGACGTCATCTTCTGCGACGTGATGATGCCCGAGATGTCGGGCGCCGAGATCTACAACCGCCTGCGCGCCACGCACCCCACGCTCGCCGAGCGGCTCATCTTCATGACGGGTGGTGCGTTCAGCTCGACGGCCCGCGAGTTCCTCGACGAGGTGCAGCGGCCCATTCTCGACAAGCCCTTCACCGCCGAGGCGGTGCGAAAGATGGCCAACGAGCAGGTGGCGCGCGCGCGTGCGGCAGGCTGAAGTCCCCCGCGTGCGTCTGCTCCTCTCGAGTCTCGTCGTCGTCAGCGTCGCTGCGTGTGGCCCCGAGCTGGAACCGGCGGGCGCCCTGAAGCAGGCGCTCCCTTCGTCCACCGTCGTCATCAGCCAGTACTACGGCTCGGGAGGCACCACCGGGCAGCCGATGCAGCCCGTCTTTCGCACCGACTTCATCGAGCTGCACAACGTGTCGGCGCAGCCGGTCGCGCTCGGCACGCTGACCCTGCAGTACGCGGCCTTCATGGGCTCGAACTGGATCGTCTCGGACTTCGACCCCACCGCGACGATTCCCGCAGGCGGTTTTCACCTCGTCGCGTTTCGCGCAGGCCAGACGACCATCGGCGCGGCGCTGCCGAACCCCGACACGGTGAACGTGACGCTCGACCTCGGCCGCGCAGAGTTCAAGCTGGCCATCGTCGACGGCGTCACCCCCATCACGGGCACCTGCCCGCTCACCGGCCCCGACGCGACGCGCATCATCGACTTCGTCGGTGCGGGTACGGCGAACTGTTTCGAGGGTACGGCGGCGCCCGCGGCGTCGATCGTGACGGGCCTGCTGCGCAAAGGCGACGGCTGCGTCGACACCGACAACAACGCCGCCGACTTCGTCGCCACCACGCCCAGCCCGCGCAACACCGCGACTGGAGCGGTGTTCTGTTTCGGAGACGGTGGCTCGACGGGAATTCCAGACGCGGGCGCACCACCCGTCGACGCGGGCGTCGTCGATGCAGGAGTCCCGCCCGTCGACGCAGGTCTTCCCTTCGACGCGGGCGTCATGCCCATCGACGCAGGCCGGCCCGACGCAGGCCCCACGATGATCGATGCCGGCGCCCCTCAGGCCGACGCGGGCAGCCGGGTGGACGCCGGCGTCGACGGCGGAACGACGCCAGTGCTGAACGCGCGCTCGGGCTGCAAGTGCTCGTCGGTCGACGCCTCGACGTTCGTGTTCGCCCTGGCCCTCGTCACGCTCGCCAGACGCCGTGCGGGGCGTTGACTCCGACAAAGAGTCTGTGAGACTCTTTTGGCATGACCAACCTTCTCAGTCGGGCGCGCGGCGTTCTCTGGGGGCAGGTGACGGGCGACGCGCTGGGCACCACGGTGGAGTTCGAGCGACGGGAGGCCATCGCCGAGAAGTACCCGAGGGGCGTGCGGGAGATTCTCGGCGGCGGCCCGTTCTCGATGAAGGCCGGGCAAGTCACCGACGACTCCGAGCTGGCGCTGTGCCTTGCGCGCTCACTGGCCGAGAAGCAGGCGTACGACGAAGACGACGTCGCGCGCCGGTACATCGCCTGGTGCCAGGGCAACCCGCCTGACTGTGGCGGCACCACGAGGCGCGCGTTCGGAGGCTCGATTCCGCAGGGGGCGCCCGTGGCGGCGACCGTTCGGGGGCGCGCGCTGCGAGACAGTCAGGCGAACGGGGCGTTGATGCGCGTGAGCCCGCTCGCGGTGTTCGGCACGAGGCTCGAGCCTGAAGCGCTGCACACCCTCGCTGCCGCTGACGCGTCACTCAGCCACCCACACGAGGTCTGCGTCGCCGCGAACCAGGTGTTCGTCTTCGCCATCTCGTACGCGCTGAGAACGGGCGCGAGCGGCCCCGAGGTGTTCGAAACGACGATGGCCTTCGCGAAGAGCACGCTGTCATGCACCGAGGTGTTGCCGACGCTCGAGCTCGCGTCACATGCGCTCCCGGCCGATGCGTTCACCCACATGGGCTGGGTTCGAATCGCCTTGCAGTGCGCATTCAACCAACTGCGCCGCGCGACGAGCTTCGAGCAGGCGATGGCCGACGTCATCGCGCTCGGCGGAGACACCGACACCAACGCGTGCATCACCGGCGCGCTGCTCGGCTCGGTCTTCGGCGTCGAGGGCATTCCTGCCCGGTGGGTTCAGACGGTGAAGACGTGCGAGCCGCGGCGCCCGCGCGAATTCTGGTGCAACGATCTCGACGAGCTCGCCGAGGCGCTCGTTCAGCGCTGAAGGGCACGCTGGCCGACGAAGTGAAACGCGAGCTGCTTCTCGAGGCGGAGCAGGCGTTGTCGGACTTCGGGTGGTGCCTTCTCTCCAGCGACCCGCGCGACCTCGACGATGGAGCCGTCGTCGCTCACGCCTGACGCGGCAGCGAGCTCGGCGCGCATGGCCCGCGTCGCCTCGACGATCTCCACGGCGCCCTTCAGAGACACCTCACCCGCTTCGTGGGCCTCGAGCAGCAGACAGCGATAGCGGCGGCAGGTGAGCGGCCGCTCCGAATAGACCCGGCACGCCGTGCCATCGAGCGCGACGCAGGGTTGCCGCACGTGGTGATGACCGTCGCCGATCTGCAGTGGAACCTTGAGCGCGACGACCTCGGGCTCGGTGAGCGGCACCCGATTGAACAGCGTGCCGTCACAACAGAAGCCGCAGGCCAGACACAGACTCATGAAGCGCTCCACTGCCACACCGACGCGGGCCGGTCGACCACGCTGTCCCACGCGGGCACGCAGGCCACCTCGTACTCCGCCACGAGCCGCGCGCGCTGCCGGGGGAAGAACTGCCGGCCCGGGTCTCCGACGAGCACCTCGACGCCCGAACGAACGAGCGCGTCGAGCCAGGGCACCAGCCGCGCGACCAGCGGCGCTTCGTAGAAGACGTCACCGACCAGCACGAGTTCCCACGACGAGGGAGCGCCGATGAGGTCGTTCGTGCTCACCGCGAGCGTCACGCCGTTGAGCGCCGCGTTCGCCTGCGCCACCTCGACCGCCAATACGTCGATGTCGTTGGCCAGCACCGACGCGCCCTGCTTCGCCGCCACGACGCCTGCGAGCCCACCACCGCACGCGAAGTCGAGCGCACGAACGCCGGCCAGGTCGCGAGTGGAGAGCTGACGAGCGAGCGCGAGGCTCCCGGGCCAGACGTGGCCCCAGAAGGGAGGGCCGATTCGCACGCCGAGCGACGCCTCGATGGCTTCCCAGAGCGGCACCGGCTCTGCCGCCGTGAGCGCGTCGACGCCCGGGAGCACGGTGGTGCGAGTGAGGTGCTGCGGCCAGTCGAGCGACACGGGAGCGCTCTACCCCTTCAGGAAGAGTTCGTTGACGAGCAATGCGACGAGCCACGCGCTGCCGACGAGCCCGGCCCAGGTGAGCCAGCCCGCGCGCGCGTCGATGGTGGTCCGTGCCGGGTTCGAGCGTTGGTAACGGACCTCGACGCGTTGCCCCTGGCGAAAGCGGCGTTGCACCGCTTCGGCCGTCGCGTGACTGATGTCGAACGTGTCGCCGAACCAGAGCCGGGTTGCCGAGTGACGCTGGCCTCCGATGACGTACTCATAGGTGACGGTGCACTGCAGGCCCGTGAGCCGCCGCCCCGCCTTTCGCGTCACCACCGACGTCACCACGCCTTCGACGGTCGGCCACGAGCGCGCGAGCAGCGACAGCACGACGAGTTGACCGAAGAAGACGACTCCGGTGACGCCGAGGGAGAGCCCGACGAGAC
>JAACJQ010000386.1 GCA_016879935.1 Archangiaceae bacterium
GAGCGCGGCCGCCTGCGCAAGTTCACCCTGCTGGCGTCGATGATTCTCGTCGCCTGCGTCGTGTCGGTGTTGGCGCAGCTCACCCAGCGCGCGTGGCAATCGGCGGCGAGCACGGCAGTGGTCGGCATCTCGGCTGCGGGCGCGCTGCTGGCGGTGCGGTTCCGCCTGAACCTCGGCATCGTCACCGGCTGCTTTCTCGGCTTCGGCGCTTTGATGGCCGCGGCGATGGGCATGGCGTCGGGCTCCGAGGGCCTCACCTCCATCTTCTGGATTTCGGCAACACCGCTCATCGCCATGGCCGTCGGCGGGCGCAAAGCAGGCTTCGTCACGCTCGCGCTCGCGATGCTGGCCATCGCGCTCGCGCACTACGGCATCGAGCATCACTGGTTGGCGCCCGCGCTGATGAAGGAGCGCACCTTCGGCACCAAGCTCGTCTCGATGCTGGGAGTGGTGTTGACGCTCTTCTTCCTCGTGCGGGCCTACGAGAACGAGACGCAGGCCAGCATCGAGCGGCTCAAGGACCAGAACCGCCAGCTCGAAGAAGCGCGTGCCGAAGCCGAACGCGCGAACACGGCCAAGAGCAGCTTCCTCGCCACCATCAGCCACGAGATTCGTACGCCGCTCAATGGCGTGACGGGCATGGTGACGCTCCTGGCCGACGAGAAGGACCCCAGGCGCCTGAAGGAGGGCCTCGGCATCGTGCAGCAGAGCGCCGACACGCTGCTCGCCGTCATCAACGACGTGCTCGACTTCTCGAAGATCGAATCGAACCACCTGCAGCTCGAGTCCATCGCGTTCGCCCCGCGCGGCGAGCTGCAGCTGGTGGTGAACCTCATTCAGCCCCGCGCTGCCGAGACCCAGACCGAGGTCGAGCTGCTGGTGGCGCCGTCGGTGCCGGGCTGGCTCGAGGGAGACCCGACGCGCTTCCGGCAGATTGCGCTGAACCTCGTCTCGAACGCGGTGAAGTTCAGCGCGGGTGGGCTGGTGAGCGTGCGCCTCGACGTCTACGGCGCCGAGCTGGTGCTGGAGATCATCGACAACGGCATCGGCATGAGCGCCGAGGTGATGTCGAAGCTCTTCACGCCCTTCAGCCAGGCCGACGCCTCGACGACGCGCCGCTTCGGAGGCACGGGCCTGGGCCTCGTCATCGCGCACCGCCTCGTGCAGGCGATGAAGGGCACGATTCAAGTCGACAGTCAGCTCGGCGTCGGCAGCTGCTTCATCGTTCGCATTCCGTTCCAGGAGACCCAGGCGCCGCCGCAGCAAGTGGTGCTCCCGACGCAGCGTCAGGCGGGGCCGTGCCGGGTGCTCGTCGTCGAAGACAACCCCGTCAATCAGCTGGTGGTGAAGCGGTTGCTCGAGTCGTTGGGCCACCTGGTGACGTTGGCGGGTGATGGCCGCACGGCGCTCGAGGTGAGCGAGGGCCAGACGTTCGACCTCGTGCTGATGGACTGTCACATGCCCGTGATGGACGGCTTCGACGCGGCGAAGGCGCTGCGCGAGCGAGGCGTGAAGACTCCCATCTACGCGTTGACCGCGGCGGTCAGCACCGAAGACCGCGAGCGATGCCTCGCGGCGGGCATGAACGACCTGCTCGCCAAGCCGCTGCGCCTCGAGCGGCTCAAAGAGGTGCTCGCCTCGGTGGCGCCATCGTCGAGCCGCGCCGCCTGACCGAGCACTGAGAAAACCAGACAGTTTCACAGATGTGAGTGAGACTGCGCTCCGTGACGGGCGCGTCCTTCATCGGGCAGAAGCTGGGTGACTACGAGGTCATCGCGCGCGTCGGCACCGGGGGCATGGGTGCGGTCTTCGAGGCCAGGCACCCGGTCATCGGCAAGCGCGTCGCGGTGAAGGTGTTGCACCCTGCGTTCGCGGCCGACCCCAAGGTCATCGAGCGCTTCATCAACGAAGCGCGCGTCGTCAACGCCATCGGGCACCCGGCGGTCGTCGACATCTTCTCGTTCGGGAAGACGGCCAGCGGCATGCCGTACTTCGTCATGGAGTTCCTCAAAGGGCGCTCGGTGTTCGACGTGCTCGAGCAGGAGGGCGCGCTGCCGATGGGGCGGGCGCTCGACCTGATCAGCCAGCTGCTCGACGTGCTCGACAAAGCGCACGCGGCCGGCGTCGTGCACCGCGACCTCAAGCCGCAGAACCTCTTCGTCGAAGAAGGCCCGAACGGTCAGCGCCTGCGGGTGCTCGACTTCGGCATCGCGAAGTCGCTCACGTCAGAGCTCAAGCAGCAGCTCACCGGCAGCGCGATTCTCGGCACGCCCGGGTACATGGCGCCCGAGCAGATCAACTCCGAGCCCGTCACGCCGCGCACCGACCTCTACTCGACCGGTGCCGTGCTCTTCGAGTTGCTCACCGGCCGCGCCGTCTATGCGGGCACGAACGTGGGGCAGCTGTTGATCAGAGCGCTCCACGAAGAGGCGCCGCGGGCGTCGTCGGTGAAGCCCGACCTGCCCAAAGAGGTCGACGACCTGGTGGCCCGGCTGCTCTCGCGTGAGGCGTCGCGACGGCCGGCGACGGCGAGAGAGGTGCTCGAGCTGGTGCGCGGCATTCAGCAGCGGCTCGAGGCCTACGGCAGCCTGCCGACGCGCGCCGAGCTGCCGGCACTCGAAGACCCGCACACGACGAACAAAGAGCTCGTGCCCGTGCCCGGCGTCGACGACAAGGCGACTGGCGTCTCGAAGGCCATCAAGCCGCGCGTCGACATGCACGAGGCCGGGCAACGAACCGAGCCTGCGTTCGTCGCGCCCATTCCAGTGCGTGGCTCGAACCCGCGGGCTGCGCCGATGCCAGTGCCCCCGATGGACGACGCGACGCGCCCGGTGCCGAAGGTGAAGAGCAACCCGGCGCGCCCTGCGCCCAACCTGCATGAAGTCGTCGCGGCCACGGCGGTCGACCGCCAGATGGTGGAGCGGATGAAGGTCGAAGCCAGCGCGCCTGCCTCGGGCGGTGCGGGAAAGTGGTTGCTGCTGCTCCTCGTGCTGGTGGCGCTCGCGGTGGCGGGCTGGTTCTTCACGCGGCCGCCGCCCGAGGTGTACGTGCCGCCCGCCGACCCGACGACGATTCCCGGCACGAAGTGAGGGCTACGCCTTTCGTTTAGGCATGAAGTGCGTGTCAGCGAATGAGGGCCGGTTTCGCCCCGTGGTCCGGGTGAAAGTCACCCCATGCACAAGACTCCCGCGCTGCTGTGTCTCGTCTCGGTCTTCGTCTCTGCGCAGCCGAACCGCACGAAGGTCGACGACGCGCTCACGCAGCTCGACGCGGCCTCCATCAAGGCGCGGCGGAGCGGCGGTACGTGTCGTGCGGCGGTGTACGACGCGCTCGTCGAGGTCTCCGACCGGCTCGATGCGGCTCGAATGCGAGCGCGCCCGAGAACCTTGTCGCGGCTCAACGAGGAGCTGTCTGACCTGCACTCGAGCGCGGTGGCGGCGGGGTGCTCCGACGAGGTGCTCGGGCTGCTCTCGTCGGCGATGGAGACGCTGGAAGACGCGCGCTTCGGGCTCTTCACGGGGCGGCGTGCCGACGACGAAGACGACGCGGCGGTCGCGCAGGTGGCGCCGCTGACGGTGAGCGTGAACGAGGTCGTCGACAACGCGCCTGCAGTGCGGGTGTCGCTGCCTCAACTCACCTTGCGCGGCATGAAGGGCCAGGCCTTCAAGTTGGCGGCGAAGGTGCGCGCGGGTCACGGCCCGTGGAGTCAAGCCGACGTCACGCCGACGTGGAGCGTGCCGGCAGAGCCCTTCGTCTGGAAGAACGCCTGGTCGCAGGCCTTTCGCGTGTCGCAGCTCGCGGCGATGAACGATGGCTCGGGCCGCTTCATCGTGCGGGTCAGCGTGCTCGACGGGCAGGGCGCCGAGCTGGGCTTTCGCGAGAAGCGCTTCGAGCTGAACGTGCCACCGCCGGCCGTTGCCGTTCCGGCCGTCGTCGCGGCGCGAGACTGTGGCACCGGCGCCGACCTGGGTTGCACGCAGACCCGAGACGGCGCGTTTCCCGTCGAGCGCGCGGGCTTCGTCACCGTCGTCGAGGGGTTGAAGGCCGAGAAGAACGAGAAGAAGCGGGCGAAGGCGGCTGGCCCGGCGTGCGCCGCGCTGTACCTGACGGCCGCGCAGTTCTCGGTGATTCTCGACCTCTTCTCGTCGGACAAGGAGAAGCTCGACGTCGCGCAGGCGCTCGCGCACCGGGTGGTGAACCTCGTCGACGCGCAGGGCTACGCCGGCCGCTTTCGTCAGCCAGACGACCGCGCGCGCTACACGCAGCTGCTCGCGCCGTTGCTCAACCCGAACGCGGCTCCGAAGGCGTGGCGGGTCGAAGGCGAGATGGACAACACGCACTTCACGTTCGAGGCGCCGACGAAAGAGGCGGTCAACGCGCAATGCCGCACGTGGAAGGAGTCTGACATTCGGCTGCAAGGCTTCATCATGCGGTTGAGCATCAAGGGTGGGCGCTCGCGCAGCGACATGTTGAACACCGACAAGGCGTGCAACGCGGTGACCGAGGCCGCGTCGCCGCTGTACTGATCGAGCCCACCCCGCCCCACCGTCGCTGGCAGCAGGCACTCGAACGAGTGGCTTTCGTGACACACTCGGGCAGGGAATGAAGGGCTCGCTGCGAATTCTGGTCGTCGACGACCACTCGTTGTTCGCCGAGGCGCTCTCGAGCGTCGTGAAGCGCCTCGCCCCCGTGGTGCACGTCGAGCTGGTGACCTCGGCCGAGCTCGCGTTGTCGGCGCTCGAGCACGGCGCGTTCGACCTGGTGTTGCTCGACCTCGGGTTGCCCGGGCTTCGTGGCAAGCCGGCCTTCGATGCGGTGCAGGCGCGGGCTCAGCAGGCGGCCATCATCGTGGTGACGGCCGCCGAGCCGAACGCCGACGCGGTGGCGATGCTCCGCGCGGGCGCGCGCGGCTACGTGCACAAACGCACCGGCGCCGACGAGTTGCTGCAGGTGCTCGAGTTCGTCGTCGGCGGAGGCACGTGGGTGCCGCCCTCGATGCGTCACGCTCCGGCGCCGACGCCCGAGGAGCTGCTGCTGACGTCGCGGCAGCGGGAGGTGCTCAAGCTGCTGGCGCGCGGGGCGAGCAACCACGACATCGCCGAGTCGCTCGGCATCTCGCAGGCGACGGTGCGCGTGCACGTCTCGAGCATCATGCGGGCGTTGCAGGTCGACAACCGCACGCAGGCCGCGACGTCGACCCTCGCGCGGCGGCTCGCCGAGAGTGATTGATCAACCCTCGGGCTTCACGTGCATCAGCATCTGCGCGATGGCGATGCAGTAGCAGCTGAACCCGACGATGAAGAGCACCAGCGCGGCCGAGAGAAAGCGCGACTTCTCGTCACGCACCCGGAGCATGCGGTCGAGCGTCTGGTGCAGGTCTTCGCCGAGCTCCTGCGTGAGCCACTTGAGGCGCAGCACGCCGCCGATGGCCGTGGCCGCGGCTGCGAGCACGATGAGAATGCCAGCCGAGACGAGCGTGCGCGCGAGCTCGTTCGTCTGCGCGATGGCCTTGCCCGAGAAGCCGGTGACCGTGATGACGATGCCCGACAGCGAGAGCATCACCTGCGTGCGCAGCACCAGCACCGAGAGTTGACGCTCGACGAGCCCGAAGGCCCGCTCGGTGTCGGAGTTGGTCAGCTTCAGGATGCGCTGAATCTCCTCCGCGCGCGTCGTCACGGGACGAAGAGCTGAATCTCGGCGATGCCCGGAGCGCTCGATTCGGTCCACCCGGGCAGCAGCCGCACGGCGCGAACGTTCTGAATCGCAGGGGTGAAGCGATGCGCCCAGTCTCCCGCGGGCCGGTTGAAGACGACGAGCTGCGAGTCGAGCACCGTGCCCGAGGCGCCCAGCAGCTCGAGGCGAGCGGTGAGAATGTCGTAGCCGTCGGGGAAGCTGCCCTGGTTGCCGCGGAGCAGTACGGCGTTGACCGTGCGTGCGGCCGGAAGGTCGAGGCGAATCGACTGCGCGTCGCAGCAGTAGAGCGAGCTGCTGACGTTCGTGCAGTCAGAGTTGATGTACCAGCTCGTGTTCACGTCGAAGTCGAGCACGGCCCCGGGCGGGTAGCCGGAGTACACGCTCGTCGCGGTTGCCACGATGCCCGCGTCAACCAGCAGTGAGCCCGATGCCGTGAAGCCACCATCGGCCAGCAGGTCCCCGCCAGACACGCCGGCGTCGAAGGCTCCGGTGGTGCAGAGGGTGCCCGCCGAACCGCCTCCCGTCGCGGAGCCGCCAGCCGTCGCGGAGCCGCCAGCCGTCGCGGATCCACCCGCCGTCGCGGATCCACCCGCCGTCGCGGATCCACCCGCCGTCGCGGATCCACCCGCCGACGCGGAACCGCCTGCCGACGCGGATCCACCAGCCGTCGCGGATCCACCCGCCGTCGCGGATCCACCCGCCGTCGCGGAACCACCAGCCGACGCGGAACCACCAGCCGACGCGGAACCACCAGCCGACGCGGAACCACCAGCCGACGCGGAGCCACCTGCCGACGCGGAGCCACCTGCCGACGCGGAACCGCCTGCCGTCGCGGAACCACCAGCCGTCGCTGAACCGCCAGCCGTCGCTGAACCGCCAGCCGTCGCTGAACCGCCAGCCGTCGCTGAACCGCCAGCTGTCGTCGCTCCACCACCTGCTCCGCCATCAGGGCCCGTCATCGTCTGCCCACACGCGCTCGCGACCAGGACGACCGCCATCAAGATCCGTCGGTTCATGGTGTCGGGCATATCGCGGCGCCCGTCCCCCGGCAGCTTTTGACGCGTCCTGCTGTCCCATCGGGAAGTCGTTGCACTTCTGCGTCACCTCGCGTGTCTTCCCCGCTCCCCGCTGTCACCGAGGACCAACCGAATGCCCACGACGAATCGCACCACTGGCGCAGGCCGCGTCATCATGAACCCGCCGCGCCCGAAGCCCGCCGAGCTCAAGCTGGGCAAGTTCACGACGAACGCTCCTGGCGTCACGGTGAAGTCGAGCGCGCTCAACAAGAACCCGAACGCGCCGGTGAACGTCACCATCTCGCGCACCGTGCGGCCGTTCTCCGAAGCCGGCACGCTCTCGGTGAAGGTGAACGGCGAGACGTTGAAGGTTCCCGTCAAGGGCACCGACCGGCCCGAGGCCATCGCGAAGAAGCTCGAGAAGGCGCTCGAGGCGTTCAACCCGAACTTCGAGGTGCGCATCACGCCCGCAGGCAGCTGGGGCAGCCAGCCCGTCGGCGTCTCGAAGACCGAGCTCGTCATCGGCCTGAAGGAGCACTTCAAGCCGGGCGGCCCGCTTGGCCCGACCATCAACCCCGCGCCGCGCCCGCAGGTGACGGTGAACCCTGCACCGCCGCCGCCCACGAAGCCGAAGCCGACGGTGAACCCCGCGCCGCCTCCGCCGACGAAGCCGCGGCCCACGCTCAACCCTGCTCCGAAGCCGCGCGACATCGAGTGAGCGCGCCACGTCTCGACCTTCGGGCCAACAGCAGAGCGCTGGAGACGTTCGGCCGGCGCTCTCTCGACGCCTTGTTGCCCGAAGCGCTGCAGACGGGCCGTTTCACCGCATGGAAGCCGAAGGGTGACGACCCCGCCATCGCCATCGGCCGCAGCGCCTGGGAGCAGATGACGCTCAACGAGTACCGCTCGCAGGTTGGCTTCACCGACCTGCTGCACGCCATGACGCGGCTCGGGCTCTCGCGTGACTCGTTGCAGACGATGGAGCGCCTCACCCGCGACGAGGTCGTTCACGTCGAGCTCTGCCGACGCATGGTGGTGGGGCTTGGCGGCTCCGACATCATTCCGGGCGAGCCGCAGTGGGTGGGGCTCGACGAGTCGTTGCCCAGCATGCTCGAGCGCGTCATCGAGATGGTCACCACCTCGCTCTGCATCGGCGAGTCGCTCTCGTGCGCGCTGCTCGGCGCGGCGGCGAAGGCGGCGAAGGACCCGGTCGCGAAGGCCGTGCTCACGCGAATGACGGCCGACGAGTCGATTCACGGGCAGTCTGGCTTTCACTACCTCGCGGTGCTGCTGCCGGTGTTGACGAAGCGCCGCAAGAAGTGGCTCGAGAAGCGCGCGAGTGAGGCTGCGGTGCAGGCGTTCGGCATTTGCCTCGAGCCGTACGACGACGTCACGCACCCGTTCGGCGCTCTGCCGTACTCGAAGCTCGAGCCCATCATGCGCGGCACGTGGAAGCGTCTCATCGGCCCGGGCTTCGTGAAGTTGGGCCTCGACGTTCGTGAACCCGACTGATGATGACGTGCCCTCATTGTCTGGCCGAGGTGGTTGCGGGCGCCGACACATGCGGTGCCTGCGGGTGCTCGTTGTCAGTCTCGGTGGGCGCCACCATCGGCACGTGGACCATCGTCGCGCCGCTCGCCGTCGGTGGCATGAGCACCGTCTTTCGTGCCGAGCACGCTCGCCTCAAGCGCCCCGTCTGCGTGAAGGTCATCACCGGCGCCTTCGGCCGCGACCCCCAGCTGCTCGCCCGCTTCGAGCGCGAGGCGCGGGTGTTGGCGTCGGTCAGTCACCCGAACGTGGTGTCAGTGCTCGACTTCGGCGCGCTGCCGGGCGGCGGGCTGTACCTCGTCTGTGAGTTCGTCGAAGGCCGAAACCTGAAGGCCGTGATTCAGCAGAGTGGGCCAGTGCCGGCGGCGCGCGCGGTCGCGCTCATGCGTCAGGTGCTCAAGGGCCTCGAGGCCGTTCACCGGCAGAACGTCGTGCACCGCGACATCAAGCCCGCCAACATTCTGGTGAAGCAGCTGCCCGATGGCAGTGAGCTCGCCCAGCTTGCCGACTTTGGAGTCGCGCGCGTCGTGCCGCCGATGCAGGTGACCGAGGCAGGGCTCACCCAACGGGGCGTGATGGTGGGAACGCCTGGCTACATGGCGCCGGAGCAGATTCTGGGAGAGGCCGTCGACGCGCGCTCCGACGTGTATGCGGTCGGCGTCGTGTTGCACGAGCTGCTCACGGGCTCCAAGCTCTTCACCTCGACCAACGGGGTCGACGTGTTGATGAAGCACGTGAGCGTCGAGCCGGCGGCGCCGCTCACTTCTCGAGACGAGGCCTGGCTCAACGAGGTGGTGCTCAAAGCGCTCGCCAAGTCACCCGAGCTGCGGTTTCCGACGGCTGCTGCGTTCGCCGACGCGCTGGAGGCTCCCGTGCCGGTGGCGCTGCCGGTACGGCCTGCGACCCCGCGCA
>JAACJQ010000387.1 GCA_016879935.1 Archangiaceae bacterium
GCGCCAATCTGGCCGGTGTGCACGTCGGCGACGACCTGCCGCCGCGCGGCGCCAAGCTCGGACTCCCTCGACCCGAGCCGCTCGACGGAGGACCAGGCGAGGCCCGCGATGAGCAGCACCGACCCGACGGCTGCGGCCATGCCGGCGATGATGCGGGTGCGCACGCTGAGGTTCGCGACCGCGGCCGAGAAGCGCGACTCGTGAAAGGGGTTCTTGATGCGGCGGGCGTTGATGTCGGCGTACAGCTTCGACGCGCGCTCCACCTCGTCACGGCTGGGGCGGGTGCGCACCGAGCGGTAGCCGATGAGGCGCGAGCCCTCGTACACGGGCGAGACGTCGGCCTTCACCCAGTAGAAGTCGCCCTGCTTCGTGCGGTTCTTCACGAAGCCAATCCACGTGCGGCCCTTCTGAATCGTCTGCCAGAGCGAAGCGAACGCCTCGGGGGGCATGTCGGGGTGGCGCACCAGGTTCTGCGGCTGCCCGATGAGCTCGGCTTCGGTGAAGCCCGAGATGCGAATGAAGTCGGGAGACGCGGACAGAATCATGCCGCGCGCGTCGGTGACCGAGACGATGACGTCTTCGGTCGAGAGTTCGACTTCGCGGTCGGTGACGGGCTGGTTGTTTCGCATGGCGCTCCTGAGCGGAGAGAACGAGCTCCCCAGGAGCAACCGATGCGCCACCGTCGTGCGTCAGCACTTGCAACAGCTTCGACCCGCGCTGGGTTGGTCGATCGCAGCCCGTGGTTCGAATCAGACTCGGATCACGCACGCGCCCCAGTTGATGGGCATCAAAGCTCCATCATTTCACAACCTTCATGGTGGGTTCGTGCCGACGCAGCGTGATGAGCGTGAGCTCGGGTTCAGAATTGACCCGAGGAAGCCGGGTGCCGCGCCCGAACCCGATGCCACGATTCACGTACAGCTGATTGCCACGAACGCGGTAGTGGCCGCGGTACCAGGGCTGGCCGGCGCGCTTGAAGACGCCCTCGGTGAGGCGCGGCACGTCCCACTGGCCGCCGTGCGTGTGGCCCGAGAGGCAGAGCACGTCCTCCCAGGCCGGGAGCTTGCCGGCGCAGGCGGGCGTGTGGGTGAGCACGAGACGAGAGGTGTTCTGCCGGGTGCCGCGAAACGCCGCCGCGACGTCGTCGTTCTTCGTGGTGCTGTCGTCGATGCCAATGATTGACAGGTCGACCCCGCGCACACGCACGTTCGTGTGCTGGTTTTGCAACACGCCGATGTTCGCCTTCCCCAGACCGAGGGTGACGGCGCTGGCGTCGCTCCAGTGGTCATGGTTGCCGAGCACCGCCCACGACTGCGGCTCGATGCGCTCGAGCAGCTGGGGCACACGCTCGTAGGGGTCGAAGCGGCTGGTGACGAAGTCGCCGGTGAGCACCGCGAAGTCGGGTTTCTCTTCGTTGAGCGCGTTCACCGCCGAGATGATGCGGCCGTCTGGCACACCCGAGCCGATGTGCAGGTCGGACAACTGGGCGAGCCGCACGCCGTCGTGGGCCGGGTCGAGGCTCTCGAGGAAGAGCTCGACGCGGGTGACCTCGAACGACTCGCGGCGCTCCTGGCGGCGTTCGGCGCGAGCGGCGGCGGGAGCGAGGACGGCGGCGGAGACTGCAGAGAGCACGTTTCGTCTGGTCATTTTCGCCATGGAAGGGGGTGACTGTAGTGAGCGGCAGAACGGGGCCGCCAGTCGCCAAATTCCAGACAGGCAGGCTGCGCAGGTTCGTGCGCAGGCCTTCCCGTGAAGTCACGGCGCGGTGCGGGTTCCGTCAGCCCGCCAGCACGCAAGGAGCGCGAGGCAGGCCCAGTCGGCGGGGCGATGGAGCGGGAAGTCGAAGAGGCTTCGGCTGATCAGCACCAGCAACGCCGCCATCACCAATGGCTGACCAGGGTCTCGCAAACGCCTCACGAACCAGAACGCCAGCGCGAAGGCGGCCAGGGGGCCGAGCTCGAGCCAGAGCTCCAGCCAGTCGTCGTGCACGTGATTCTGCAGCCCGTTGAAGGGGAACTCGGGGTGCGCCTGCACGCAGGCGGCGTCGTGACCACAGCGTGAGCGCCACAGGTCGAGCTCCCACTGCGGCCAGTTCAGCTCGATGGCGCCAGGCCCGAGACCGGCGAGCGGCGCGTCGAGCAGGTGCGGCGTCACCACCTGCGTCAGGTACCAGCGGCCGCGCAGCGCACGCAGGGGCTCACGGTCGAACACGCCGAGCGAGAGCACCCCCACCACGAGGACCGCGGCTGGAAGGAGCCACCGCCGAACGTTCGGAAGTCGGGCGACGAGAAACATCGCAGCGACCGACACCGAGGCGAGCGTGGCGAACGACTGGGTGAAGGAGAGCGCGAGCACCACCAGCGCCCCGAGCGCGATGCGCATGGCCGGCCGCAGCGGCCAGCACACCCACGCGACGGCGGCGACGGCCGAGGCGACGAAGTCTGGGTTGCCGAGCGTCGACGAGCGCGTCATTCGGCCCGACGCGCCGAAGATGAAGAGACCGAAGGTCTGCAGCACCGTCAGCCCGCAGACGACGAGCAGCGCGGCTCCGATGATGCTGGCGGTCTGCTTTGCGTCGACCTCGAACGTCGAGAACGCCGCGACCGCCAACGCCCCCACGAGCAACACCGCCGTCGAGGGCGCGCTCCAGGCGCCATTCACCGTCGCACTCAGCCCCACCGCACTGGCAAAGACGAGCATCGGCACAGGGAGGCGCCGCCAATTCCTGTACACCGATGGCAACGCGAGCAGCAGCCCGAGCGCGAGCACGACGAGCTTGGGCGTGTGAAATGCCGACTCCAGCCACGGGGCGAAGACGACCAACACCAGCGCGACGGTGACGGGCGGGAGCCACCTCACGGCGCGGGCACGAACTCGTACGTCAACGCTCCGTCGGCCTCGCGCACGACCCACTGGTAGTCACCGCTCGTCAGCGCAACTGATTGCTCCTTCGGCAGGTGCGTTCTGACGTACCCGTCACCGGCGCGACCTTCGAGGCCGTCGAACGTCGAGGGCAGGTCGAGGTCGATGGGCACACGCTGGCTCGTCTGCCCTGGCGCGAGGTCGCCGATGCGCGTGTTCCGGCGAAAGTCGCTGCCGAGGAACACGTTGACGAACGGTGTCGTCGTCTCGTTGCGAACGGTGACGGAGGCGGGGCGGCTGCGGTGGTTCCATGAGAGGCCCAGCACCAGCGCGCCCATCAGCACGAGCCAGCCCGGCGCCGAGAGAGCCAACAGCGGACCCGTTCTGGTCGCGAGCCAGGCGAGCGTCGCCGCACCGGTCAACCCTCCGAGGAACGCGATGGCCGGCACGATGAGCACCGTGAGGTACGCCTGCGTCTCGCGAGAGTTCGTGAGCAGCGAGGCGACGCCGTACGACGAGAGCGCTCCGACGAGCAGGCCAGCGCCGCCACCCAGCACGAACCCCAGACAGCCGAGGCCGATGCGTTTGTTCATGACGTCTTTCGCAGGCCGCTGTCGTCCCAGTTGCCGAAGCGCTTCTTCGCCGCGCAGGTCTTCACGAGCGTGGCGAGGCGGGTGGCGAACTCCTTCGGCTTCTTCCGTTGCTCCTCGATGTTGCCGGCGCGCACGCGTTGGTAGAGCGGTGGGCACGAGTCGAAGAAGGCGCGGGCTCCGGGCACGGCATCGAGGGCGGCGAGAATGTCTTTCGCGACGACGAAGCCCTTCGTCGAGAGGTCGGGCAACACGCGCTCACCGGCGGGCGTCATGCGGCCTTCCTTGATGAGGCGGCGCGCGCGCTCTTTGTTCAGCTCGGTCCAGTTGCCCTTCGGGCGGCGGGGCGTGAAGCGCTGGGCGCGGCGGGTCGCGTCGAACTTCTTCGCGATACCGTCGATCCACCCGAAGCAGAGCGCCTCTTCGACGGCGTCGAGGTACGAAAGCCCTTCGCCCTTCTCTTTCATTTCCGCGACGAGCCAGATCTCGGTCTTCGTGGCGTGGTGCTTCTCGAGCCACGCACGCCACTGTTTGCGGGTCTTCGCTTCGAAGGTCTCGGTGATGGCCGGCACGGCGTCGGAGCGTATGCTCTCGCGCATCGATTCTGCATTCGCCAAGAGACGCCTCCAGCTCGTCACCTGCAC
>JAACJQ010000388.1 GCA_016879935.1 Archangiaceae bacterium
CGGCAGGCAGCGGCCTCGGCGGCGGCGCTTCGGGCGGAACGGGCACCGCTGGAGGTACGGGAGGAAGCGGGCTCGGTGGCGGAACGGCGGGAGGCGCTGGCACGGCGGGAGGCTCCGGCACGGCAGGCGGACTCGGCGGCGGCACGACCGGCGGCGGCACGGGCGGTAGCGGTGGTGGCATCGGGACGGGCGGCGGAACCGGAGGTGCGGGTGGTGGCGCCGCGCCCGTCGAGCGCAACTGCAGCAACAACCTCGACGACGACGGCGACAACGCGACCGACTGCGACGACCCCGACTGCTTCGGCATCACCTGCGGCATGGGCTGCAGCTGCGGGCCGAGTCGGCGCATCGAGACGAACTGCTCCGACAACCTCGACAACGACGGCGACACGCTGCGTGACTGCGCAGATCCTGACTGCGTGGGCGCCGGCACCGAGTCGTGCGACGACGGCATCGACAACACGTGCGATCGCGCCATCGACTGCGGAGACCCCAAGTGCATCAGCAGCGGCGCCTGCCTCGGCGTGCAAGACGGCAGGCCCTGCCTCTCGTCGAACCAGTGCGCCTCGGGGCGCTGTCAGAGTGAACAGCTCGACGGCATTCCCAACGGGCAGTGCACCAACGCGACGGCGTGCAACCTCACCACGAACGCCGGCTGCAACGGCGGGCGCTGCGTCACCATCGCGGGCCAGCCCACCTGCCTCGCGGGCTGCACGGGAACGGGGCTCGGCGCCGGAGGCTGCCGCGCGGGCTTCACCTGCGTCGACGCCGACTCGAACCCGAACAACGGAAACAACACGTGCCGCGCGTTGTGCTCGAACGACTCGGAATGCAGCGGCGGTGGCATCGGTTACGGCTGCAACCCATGGAGCAAGCTCTGCGAGAGCCGCGATCGCGGTTTGTTGCGCTACGGCGCAGCGTGCACCACCGGAACGCAGTGCGAAGGCGGCATCTGCATGACGGGCCCCGACTTCCCCAACGGGTACTGTCTGGGCGTCTGTCGCGGCGACACGCGCAACTGCGGGCCCAACGGCTACTGCTCGTTCGACACCTCGTTCGGCGACAACCTGGGCTTCTGCTACCAGTCGTGCACGGGCGCCGGCACCACGTCGACCTGCCGCGCCGTCGACAACTACAAGTGCTGGCCCATGTTCCAGGGTGGGCCGACCGCCTGCGTCTGCATCGGGCTCGGCGGCCCCTGCGTCATCGGGGGCAACAGTGATTGCTGCAGCGGGGTCTGCCAGTTCGGAACGTGTCAGTGATCGGGCAGCGTCGGTACGGCCGCCAGGCAATCAAGTAGCCTCTGACGCCGTGAGCACCACCGTTCTCGTCGTCGACGACGACTCTGCCAACCTCGACTCCGTCTGCCGCATCTTCCAGAAGGAAGGCGTCGCCACCCTGCCCGCCTCCGATGGGCAGAAGGCGCTCGAGCTGCTGCGCAAGCCCGAGGTCGGCGTGCTCGTCACCGATCTGATGATGCCGGGCCTCGATGGCCAGGCGCTGCTCAAGGCCGCGCGCGCGATGCGCCCCGACGTCGAGGTGGTGCTGATGACCGCCTACGCCACCGTCGAGACCGCGGTGAGCGCGATGCGAGACGGCGCGTACGACTTCATCACCAAGCCGCTCAAGCGCCACTCGCTGCTCAAGGCCGTGCAGAAGGCCATGGAGAAGCAGCAGCTGTCGGCCGAGAACCGCGACCTCAAGGCGCAGATCGCCGCGATGGGCCAGAAGAGCATCGTCGGCAACTCGCCAGCGTTCCGCGCGTTCATGGATCTGCTCGAGCAGGCGTCGCCGTCGACGGCCACCGTGCTGCTGCAGGGAGAGTCGGGGACCGGCAAAGAGCTGGCCGCGCGCTTCATTCACGAACACTCGCCTCGCGCGAAGACGGCCTTCATCGCGGTGAACTGCGCCGCGCTGCCCGAGAGCATTCTCGAGGCCGAGCTCTTCGGCGTCGAACGTGGCGCCTTCACCGGAGCCGTCGCCCGCAAAGAGGGCCGCTTCGAGCGGGCGAACGGCGGCACGCTCTTCCTCGACGAGGTCGCCGAGATGAGCCCGTCGGCGCAGGTGAAGCTGCTGCGCGTACTGCAGGAGGGTGAGCTCGAGCGGCTCGGCGGCACGCAGACCATCAAGGTCGACGTTCGCCTCGTGGCCGCCACCAACAAGGACCTCGCGACGGAAGTGAAAGAGGGCCGCTTTCGCGAAGACCTCTACTACCGGCTCAACGTCGTCGAGGTGCGCATTCCTTCGCTGGCCTCACGACGTGAAGACATCTCGCTGCTGGCCGAGCACTTCCTGCGTCGCTTCGCCGCGAAGAACGGCAAGCCGCTGAAGGGCTTCTCCGACGAGGCGCAGGCGTTGATGGAGAACTACGCGTGGCCCGGCAACATTCGTGAGCTCGAGCATGCGGTCGAGCGCGCGGTGGTGTTGTGCCGTGGCGATCTCGTCAACGCCGGCGATTTGCCCGAGGGCGTACGCAAAGGCCCGATGGGCGCCGCGCAGCAGATCGTCATTCCCATCGGTACGCCGATGGAAGAGATCGAGCGGCGCGTGATTCACGAGACGCTGCGGCACACCCGTGGCGACAAGAACCTCGCCGCCCGCATGCTGGGCATCGCCGCGCGCACCATCTACCGAAAGCTCGCGGCGGAAGACGAGCCGAAGCCCGCCGAGCCGCCGGCGAGCTGATCAACCTTCGCCGTGCTCGGGGCCCAGCTCGGCCGCGAGCTTCTCGATGCGGGCGCGCAGCTCTTTCTTCTCGGGCATCGACGGGTCGAGCTCGAGCAGGTGCGCGAGGCGCTCGACGATGGCCGAGAGAAACTCGAGGTCTTTCGTCTTTTCGGCGTCGTCGAACAGCGGCAGCGCGGCCTTCTTCGCGAGCTCGTTCTCTTCGAAGTCGAACAACGCATCGACGGCCGAGAGCCGGTTCCACACGTCGCGCTTCGGGTCGTTGGCGATGTCGGCGATGGTCTTCACCGCGCCCGCACGATCGCCCCGCTCTGCCTTGACGATGGCCGACGAGATGCCCGCGCGCTGCGTGATGAGCGCCTCTTCGATGAGCACGAAGCGGTCGGCGAACGCGTCGAGCTTCTTCTTGGTGAGGGCCTCGCCCATGCCGTCGAGCGGCTCCATCCACTCCGACATCGCGCCGATCATCTCGCCGATGAACAAGTCGCGTCGCTCGGCGCCGGTGGGAATGCTGGGCAGGTAGGCCTCGACCACCTTGAAGCGCGTGTCGAGCGTGCCTTCGTCGGGTTTGCCGTCGATGGCGGCCGCGAGGTCTTTGATGAGGTTGATGACCGCGAGCGCGACG
Source organism: Archangiaceae bacterium (assembly GCA_016879935.1). Classification (GTDB taxonomy): domain Bacteria; phylum Myxococcota; class Myxococcia; order Myxococcales; family Myxococcaceae; genus Xiheimicrobium. Next base: position 3,311 of record JAACJQ010000388.1, read on the forward strand.
TCGGTCGGAGCGATCTGCCCTGGCATCCACCGGCGCCACAGCTCTTCAGCCGCCGCTGCGGGGAAGCGCGAGAACTGGCCCGTGCCCTTCCAGTCGGCGTGCCACTGCATCGCGATGCCGAGAGGAAAGCCCTCGCCCGCGAGCGTCTTGAACGCGGCCTCGTCGGTCTTCACGCCGTAGTGCGCCAGCGTGCCGATGATGGCCTCGACCGAGTACGTGTCGATGCCGCGCTGCTGCCAGCCCTTGTCGACGCGCTCAGTGGCCATGGTGGCCGACCCTTCGGTGCGCCTCTTCGAAGCGCGAGACGACGGCCTCGACGAACGCGGGATCGTTCTTGAACGCGGGAGACCGCTCGAGGTGCCGCGCCATCAGGTGAATGACGCTGTCGGCGAGCGGCCAGCGGTTCTCCTTCGCGGCGTCGTCGAAGAGCGAAAGCCCGTTCGCCTTGAGCGCGTCGACGGCCTCGAGCTGCGAGAGCGCATCGAGCGCCCAGTACCGCGTGAAGATGGTGCGATCGGCGTTCGGCACGACGAGCGCGGTGAGCTTCGCGATGCCTGCGTCGCGTGAACCGGCTTGCGCCTCGAGCAACGCGGTGACGACGCCCTTGCGATCGAGGAACAGGTTCTCTTGCAGCGCGGCGGTGCGCTGGGCGATGGCGGGGTGACCCGCCGCCTGGAGCGACGACGGCAGCTGCTCGAACGCCTCGGCGAACCGGTCGAGGAAGCTGACGAGCTCGCTGGTGAACAACGTGCGCGTCTCACCCGCGGGCGGCAGCGAACCGAGCAGCTTCTCGACGTCGGCGAGCGACGGCTCGAGGTCGGCCTGCTTGCCGTGGAGCAGCTCCGACGCCTTGCCGAGCACCATGACGATCTTCTCGGCGAGGTGCGCCGGCGTCACGCGGTCTGGGTAGATGCGACGCATGAGCTCGTCGGCCGCAGCGTACGGAAACGGCGCGAACGGGCCCGTGCCCTTCCAGGTGAGCTTCCACTCACCGGCGATCTGCAGCGGGTACTGCTTCTCGGCGAGCACCTTGAAGCTGGCCTCGTCGACCTTCGCTCCGTAGTGGTTCAGCGTTCCGAGGATCGCTCCCGTCGAGTACCCCGAGAGGCCCTTCGTCTTCCATTGCTTGTCGACTCGTTCAGCGCTCATGCGCGCGGGCTGTACCGCAGGGTCATTCGAATTGCCCGTGTCTTCCAGCGCCCGACGCGAAGCGCGCCGCGCCCGCCACACCCTCGGCTTTCAGCGCCTCGAGCCCACCGTCGAACTCGCGCGAGAGCGCCTTGGGCAGGTCGAATTCCCACTGGGTCAGCGCCGACAGGCGATCGGCCCGCATGCACTGCTGCGGAAAGGCTGCGAGCTGCCTGGCGAGGGCTTCGGCCTCGGCGCGCGCCTGACCGTTCGGCACCACCCGGTTGGCGAGCCCGATGGCCAGCGCCTCCTTCGCGTCGACGGGGCGGCCCGTGAGAATCAGATCCATCGCGCGCGACTGCCCGATGAGGCGGGGCAGCCGAATCGTTCCACCATCGATGAGCGGCACACCCCAGCGCCGGCAGAAGACGCCGAACACGGCGCTCTCCTCGACGACGCGAAGGTCAGCCCAGCACGCGAGCTCGAGCCCGCCTGCGACGGCGTGACCCGCGACGGCCGCGATGACGGGCTTCGAGAGCAACAGCCGTGACGGGCCCATCGGCCCTGCACCGAACGGCTCGACGCGATTCTGCCGCTCGGTGCCGATGGCCTTGAGATCGGCGCCTGCGCAGAAGACGCCGCCGTCGCCGAACAGCACCGCGACGTGGGCTTCGTCATCGGCCTCGAAGGCGCGAAACGCCTCGGTGAGCGCAGCGCCGGTCGGCCCATCGACGGCGTTCTTCGCCTCGGGGCGGTGAAGGATGACGGTGGTCACGGCTCCGCTCTTCTCGACGCGCACGGACATGGCGGAGACCAAAGCCGGAAACCTCACGTGCGTCGATTGCCGTGCGTTACAACCCACACCGCATGGACGAGCGCATTCGAAGCGCGGTCGCAGCACACGGAGCCACGCTCTCGGCGGTGAAGCCCCTGCACGGCGGGGCCTGTCAGGAAAACTTCAAGGTCGACCTCTCGCTCGACGGGCGCGCGGTGACGATGGCCCTGCGGAGCGACGCGAAGACCTCGCTGCCGGGCAGCATTCGGCGCAAAGCCGAGTTCGCGGTGATTCAGGCGGCGGTCGCGGCAGGCGTGAAGACACCGGCGGTGCGGTGGCTCTCGGAGGGGCTCTTGCGTGAAGGCGCCGACGCCTACTTTCTCGAGTGGGTGAGCGGCGAAGCGATCGGCCGGCGCGTCGTTCGCAATCCCGAATTGGCCGAGGCGCGCAAGTCGCTGCCGGTCGAGCTCGCCACCACGCTCGCGAAGCTCCACACGGTGACGCCGAAGACGACGACGCTGCCGTTGCCCGTGCCGAAGACCTCACCCGCGCAGACCGCGCTCGATGATCTGCGCCAGATGATGGACGGCATGCCCGGCGCGTACCCTGCGGTCGAGTTCGCGCTGCAGTGGCTCGCTGCGCGCATTCCCGCCGAGCGCGAGGTCGTGCTCGTGCACGGCGACTTCCGCACCGGCAACTTCATGGTCGCTCCCGAGGGCCTCACGGCGGTGCTCGACTGGGAGTTCTCGCACTGGGGCTCACCCTATGAAGACCTGTCGTGGATCTCCGTTCGCGACTGGCGCTTCAACCGACTCGACCTTCCCGTCGGGGGGTTCTCGAAGCGCGCGCCGTTCTACGAGGCGTACGCGAAGACGAGCGGCCGTACCGTCGACGAAGCCACGCTGCTCTGGTGGGAAGTCATCGGCAACCTGCGCTGGGCGCTCGGGAGCGTGCACCAGGGTGAGCGCTACCTCTCGGGCGAGCAGACCGATCTCGAGCTCATCGCCATCGCGCGCCGCAACGTCGAGATGGAGTTCGAAGCGCTGCGCCTCATTCGCCGAGGGAGGCTCGACTGACATGCAGAACCGACCCGATCACCCCACCCTGCTCGACGCCGTCGCCCAGTTTCTCCTCGGCGAGGTGAGCCCGAAGCTCGAGGCCGACAAGGCGCTGCAGTTTCGCGTGCTCATCGCCGCCAACCTCGCCAACGTGGTCGCGACCGAGCTGCGCAGCGAGACGACGCGCTTCGACGCCGAGGCCTCGCGGTTGAAGGCGCTGCTCCCTCACGAGGCGAAGGCGCTCCCGCTCGACTCCACCGATCGCGCCAAACGGCTCGAAGCGCTCGAGACGTTGAACCGCTCGCTCTCGAAGAAGCTGCGCGACGGAACCTTGAACGCCGAACAGCTCACGCAAACCCTCGAGGCCCTCTTCGCGACCGCGAAAGAGACGCTCGAAGTCACCAACCCACGATTCGATCTCACTCACGAGGCCTGACATGGACTTCATGCTCAACGAGGTGTTGTCGGCGACGCGCGCGCGCGTTCGTCAGTTCGTCGACGCGCACATCATTCCCGCCGAGGACATCATTCTCGCCGAGGACAAAGCCGGCAAACGCGACACGCTCAAAGCGCTGCAGGCGAAGGCACGCGCCGATGGGCTCTGGGTTCCACACCTGCCGCCTGCGCTCGGAGGCATGGGCTTCGGGCCGATGGGCATGTGCGCGCTCTTTCGCGAGATGGGTCGCAGCCCCGTCGGCGCGAAGGTCTTCAACTGTGACGCGCCCGATCAAGGGAACATGGACCTGCTGTTGATGGCGGCGAAGAAGGAGCACCAGGAGCGCTACCTGGCTCCGCTCGTGCGCGCCGAGATCACCAGCGCGTTCTGCATGACCGAGCCTGCGCCCGGCGCGGGCGCCGACCCGTCGAACCTGCGCACCGCCGCGAAGGAAGTCAGTGGCGGCTGGGAGATCACCGGCCGCAAGTGGTACTCGACCGGCGCGCGCAACGCGTCGTTCCTCGTGGTGATGGCCCGCACCAGCGACGACCCGCGCACGGGCGCCTCGATGTTCCTCGTCGACCGCCGCGCGAAGGGCGTGACGTACGTGCGAGACATTCCGACGTTCGGCGAGCAGGTGCTCGACCATCACGAAGGTGAGGTGAGCTTCGAAGGCGTGCGCGTCACGCCCGATGACGTGCTCGGCAACATCGGCGACGGCTTCAAGCTCGCGCAGGTTCGCCTCGTGCCCGCGCGCCTCACGCACTGCATGCGCTGGCTGGGGCTGGCCGAGCGCACGCTCGAGCTGTGCAAGAAGTACATCAGCGAGCGCACGAGCTTCGGCAAAGAGCTCGCGCGGCATCAGCTCATTCAAGAGATGATCGCGCGCAACGTGACGGCCATGCACTCGGGCAACCTGATGACGCTGCACGCCGCGTGGATGCTCGAGCAGGGCAAACACAAGGAAGCCAAGCCGTACTCGTCGATGGCGAAGACACAGGTCGCGCGGTTGCTGTGTCAGGTGCTCGACGACGCGATTCAGATGCACGGCGGGCTCGGCTACTCCGACGACGTGCCGTTCGGTCGCTGGTATCGCGCAGCGCGAGCCGCCCGCATCGCCGACGGGCCGGACGAGGTGCACACCATCACCGTCGCGCGTGACTGGCTGCTGGGCCGGCTCGAAGTGCTGGTGTGAAGCGGCTCAGGCGCCGATGACCCGCTCGAACGGCATCGGGCCCAGCAACGCGAGCACCAACGCACCTGCGGCCATCGCCACCGAGGTCGCGAGCACGCCTTTTCGGGCGTCGGTCGTGTCGTCACCCCGCAGGTCGCGCTGCCGCAGAATCGACGAGCGCACCGAGAACTGCACCACCGAGAGCGTCGCGATGCCGACCGTGGTGAGAAACCACGCGAGGTGCGCCGGCTTCTCGAGCCCGATGGCTCCGTTCGAGAGGGCCAGCCGGAGCGCCGCAGCAGCCAACGCGGCTGCTTCCGTCAGGGCGACGACCACGAAGTGCTTCTTGTCGAACGGGGCCCGCGCGGTGGTCTGGGGAGGCATGACACCAAACGCTACTCCGGCTCAGCGCCGGCGAGTCAGCACCACCATGGCCACCACGAGGAGCACGCCGAGCTCGGAGGTCGCGCCGCAGCCGCAGCCGGGCGTCGGCGTCGAGGTGCAGCGACCCGACTCGCACATTTGGCCCGAGACGCAGATGGCGCAGGCAGCGCCGTTTGCGCCGCACGCCATGTCCGACGACTGAACGCACACGGCGCCGTTGCAGCACCCTGTGCAGTTCGTCGCGTTGCACGTCGAGCTCGACGAGCCGCCACCGGTCGCTGGGCCTCCGCCCGTCGCGCCGCCTCCTCCTGATGCGGCGCCGCCTGCCGCTGCCGTGCCGCCTGCCGTCGCCGTTCCGCCTGCCGCTGCCGAGCCTCCTGCGGTTGCGGAGCCGCCAGCCGTCGCGTTCCCGCCGCCCGACGCTCGACCTCCCGCCGTCGCAGTGCCTCCGCCCGCTGCGCCGCCACCCATCGACCCGCCATCGGAGCTGCAGCCCAGCAACATCGTCACCTGGTCGATGGTGGTGCTCGCCACGTCGGCCGCGACCATCGACTCGACGCAACCGGCGCCGAGCAGAAACTGGCCGAAGAAGGCGCGGGCGTAGCGTTTGTAGACGGCCGACCGCGTCGAGCTCCACGTCGCGGGCTGAATGAGCGAGGGCCCACAGCCCGCGAGACAGATCGTGTTCGACGGCTCCTGAGGGTCGCAGTGGTTGGCCATGGGCACGTTGAAGCGGCCCTTGAGCCCCGTCTTCCCCGTGAACCACGCCACGGAGTTGTTCTGCGTGTTGCACGACTGCGGCGGTGCGAACTCGAACAGCGTCGGCGCCGTCACGTTGGCGATCTGCGCCGAGCCGAGGCTGCTGCTGTCGACCGGGTCGAGCAGCACGAGCGCCTTCGTCTGCGGGCGACGGGACGCAGCGAGCCACGCCGCAAGGCCACCGGCGCTGTGCCCCCCAAACCCCACTCGCGTGGCGTCGCCGATTCCAGCGGTGATGGTGGCGTCGACGGCGGCGAGGAGTGCGTCGGCATTGGTGGAGTGGTTGACGCTGAGCCCACCCGTCAGCTGCGGCGCGACCACCACGATGCCATCGGCCTGCAGCGCCTGCGCGAGCCCTCGAACGTTGTCCTTGTTGTTCGAGAACCCGTGCCCCAGCGCCACGATGGGGAACGGGCCCGTGCCCGTCGGCGTGTAGCGATCGACCTGAAAGCTGGAGCCGTTCACCGTCACCGAGAACGTCGTCTGCGCGTGTGCAACTGAAGCAACACCGATGAGCACCAGCAGGGAGCGGTTGAACATGGTCGCCTCTCTGCCGACACCGACGCTCATTCGCAAGTCAGCCACGGTTCGCCGTTTGGTCGCTGGCCGAATGCGAGGCCCGACAGGATGTCACTCGCGCGGTCGCTCATCGCCTCGCAAGGCGGCGGAAGCTCGAATGAGAGGCAGGTGGCACCAGCGTTGCTCGAGTGACCGCGTCATGCGCCTCCGCACCAGTCTCTTTCTTCATGTGCTGCCCTGGGCCGTGCTCGCGCTCGCAGCGTGGCTGCTGGTGTCTCCCCTGGGCGTGCTGCTCGAAGACAGCCTCGCCCTGCCCTTCCACGAGCCAGCCTCCTCGCCACCTGCGGCCGTGCGTGAGCAGGCCACCCTCAGCGAACCTCGGGTGTACGCGCTGCTCGGCATGCCGCTCCCCCGGTCTGAGCAGCTCGTCTCGACGCCCCGCCCGCGGCCACCCTTTGGCGCGAAGCTGCTCGGAACGCTGTCGTCGTCGCTGCGGGAGCGCTCGGTCGCGACGTTGCTGCTGCCGACCGGCCGCGCTGTCTCGGTGTGGGAAGGCGATCAGGTGCTCGACGCCCAGATCGTCGAGATCGCCCGCAATTCCATCACGCTTCGCCGTGAAGGCGTGTTGGAAGAATTGGCGATGCACCCGCCCGCCGCAATTCCTGCCATCGCCTTCGTGACACCAATCACTGCACAAGACTATGCCGTGTCGCGGATGGAGATCATGACCCGGCTCGGCGACCTGTATTCGCTCTCGAAAGACGTGCGGGTCATGCCGGCGTTCCGTGACGGCCAGCCCATCGGCTTCCGGTTCGCAGGGCTCTCGGCCGATTCGGCGGTCGCGAAGCTGGGGCTCAAGACGGGCGACGTGATCCGCTCCATCAACGGTCAGCCGCTCGATTCGATGCAGCGGGTGCTGGGCCTGGTGGGCGCCCTCGATCACACCCCCGAGGTCCTCGTTCAGGTCGAACGCGAAGGCCAGCTGCTCACCCACCGCTACCGCCTCAACTGACCGCCCTTCCTGATCCAACCTGCCGTTCCGTCATGACGCCCTCCTTCGCTTTGACAAAATGGCAGAGAACCGCCCAGGACTGGGCCGATTCCCGAGTAATTTCAAGGCACTTGATGGCACCGGGCTTGCTCTTTGGCCCTCCTGCCGTGGAGTTCCTCTTCAAGCGACATTTCTGGCTGGTCCACCTCGCCTTCATGTTCGGGGTGGCCTTCTTCATCGGGAAGACGGCGAACGCCTTTCTCGAAGCCCAGCTGCTCCCGCTGCCGACTGGCGAGACGCGGCAGGTGCTCAAACCCCAGGTGGTCGAGCCGGTGCCGCAGCTGGTGCTCGACCGCATCGCCAAGCTCACGGGCCTGCCGGTGCCGAAGCCCGAGCCCGAGGTGAAGGAGCCGGAGGCGCCCAAGGTCGACATGGAGTCGCCGCCGATTCACTCGTCGCTGCGGCTCAAGCTGCTCGGCACGCTCGTCTCGGGCAACCCCGAGTGGTCGGTGGCGTCGATTCAAGACGTCGTCACGCTCAAGACCAACACGTACATGGTTGGCGACACCATTCAGGGCGCCGAGGTGCTCGAGATCGAGCGAAAACGCGTCATCATCAAACACAACAATCGCCGCGAGTACATCGACGAGAACCCGGGCGACGGGTCGATGGCCGCGCCGCCGCCGCCGGTACAGACGATCGCCGCCGCGCCGGCCAAGTACAACGACGCACCGCCGCCTTCGGTGGGCCTGGGCTCGACCATCAAGCAGATGAGCGAGAACGAGTACGAAGTGCCGCGCGCCGAGATCGACAAGACGCTCTCGAACCTCAACGACGTCGCCATGCAGGCCCGCATCGTGCCCGCGTTCAAAGATGGCGTCGCCCAGGGCTTCAAGCTGTTCTCGATTCGCCCCGACTCCATCTATTCGAAGATTGGCGTGCAGAACGGTGACGTCATCAAACGCATCAATGGCTACGACCTGAACAGCCCTGAGAAGGCGCTCGAGGTCTACTCCAAGCTCAAAGAGGCTTCGCGCATCGACATCGAGGTCGAGCGCAATGGTGCCTCGGTTCGCAAGACCTACAACGTTCGCTGAAACGACTTGAACATGAACACCCGCCTGTCCATCGGTCTCCTCTGCGCGCTCGTGCCGGCGTTCGCGCTCGCCCAGCAGCCCCCTGCCCCCAAAGCCGGAGCGCCCGCCGCCGCGGCAGCCGCTGCTCCCGGCGCCACCATCGCGCCCAAGAAGCCGAGCTGCGAAGAGTCGCGCCGCAAGGGCCGCTACAACATCTATTTCGACAAGGTCGAGATCGAGAAGCTGGTTCAAACCGTCTCTGACGTCACGTGCAAGACGTTCATCCTGCCCGAGAACATTCGCGGCAAGATCAGCATCATCGGCCCCGAGAACGGCAAGGTCGAGGTCGACGCCGACCAGTTCTACGCGGCGTTCCTCGCGGCCCTCGATGCCAACAGCTTGTCTGTCTATTCGAACGGCAAGTTCATGAAGATCGTGGACAAGCAGCGGGCGAAGCAGTTCCCCATTCAGACCATCTTCGACCCGACAGAGCAGTACACGATGAACGAGCAGATGGTCACTCGCATGTTCAAGATCAAGAACGTCGAGATCGAGCAGCTGCGTGGCGTGTTGCAGCAATTGGTCACGCCGTCGGGCGACACCATTCCCTTCCAGCCCGACACCATCATCATCAACGACCTCGCGTCGAACATGCACCGCCTCGAGAGGCTGGTGGAGCAGCTCGACTCGCGCTCGGCGTCGGACGAGATGCGCGTGATTCAGGTTCAGTACGCGACCGCGCAGGAGATGGCCGACAAGATCACCAAGCTCTTCGAGGCGAAGGTGAACCGTCCGGGTCAGCGGCCGGGTGGCTTCATTCCGCCGCCTCCGCCGGGCGCCACGGCCGGCACGCCGGCTCCCGAGGCTGGCCCCGCCACGCTGACCCAGCTCATTCCCGACGAGCGCACCAACAAGCTCATCATCATCGCGAGCCCGGGCGCGATGGCCCGCGTCATGGCGCTCATCCGCGAGATCGACATTCCCATCTCGGGCGAAGGCCGCATCAACGTGCTCTACCTCGAGAACGCGAACGCCGAAGACGTCGCCTCGACGCTGCAGACGCTGGCGCAGGGCACCGCGAACCGCCCGAAGACGCCCACGCCGCCCCCGCCCGGTGGCCGGCCCACGACCGCCGCCGAGCTGTTCTCGGGCGAGGTGAAGGTCTCGGCCGACAAGTCGACCAACGCGCTCGTCATCATCGCCAGCCAGAACGACTACCGCTCGCTGCTGCGCGTGATCGAGAAGCTCGACATTCAGCGCCGCCAGGTCTTCGTCGAGGCGGTCATCATGGAGGTCAACCTCGATCGCAACTCCGACCTCGGCATCAACTTCCATGGTGGCGTGCCCCTGCCCTCGCAGGACGTGAGCCCGATCTTCTTCGGCACCAAGTACTCGAGCCAGGGTCTGCCGCCCAGCCTCAGCCTTGCCAACCTCATCTCGTTGTCCGGCTTCCTCGGAGGCATTCAGAGCTCGCAGACCATCAACATCGCCGGCCTGACGATTCCCAACTTCGGGCTCGTCATCAATGCGTTGCAGAAGTCGAGCGACGTGAACGTGTTGTCGACGCCGCACATTCTCACCACCGACAACGAAGAGGCCGAGATCACGGTCGGCCAGAACGTGCCGTTCCAGTCGGGCTTCTCGGCGGGTGGTCTGGGTGGGCTCGGCGGTCTGGCGGGGCTCGGTGGCGCGTCGAGTCAGCTCGGCGGCCTCGGTGCGCTCGGCTCGCTCGGTGGTCTCGGCGGCGGCGTGTTCGGCCAGATTCAGCGGCAGAACGTCGACCTCAAGCTGTCCATCAAGCCGCAGATCAACGAGTCCGATTACGTGCGGCTCGTCATCAACGAGCAGATCGAAGAGATCGCCTCGTCAGACCCGGTGCTCGGCCCCACCACCTCGAAGCGCAGCGCGAAGACGACCGTCATCGCGAAGGACCAGGAGACCATCGTCATCGGCGGCATCATGCAGGACCGCCTCGTGGAGTCGGTCTCGAAGACGCCGCTCCTCGGCGACATTCCACTGCTGGGCAACCTGTTCCGTCAGCAGTCGCGTCGCAAGGTGAAGACCAACCTGCTGCTCTTCCTCACGCCGTACATCATTCGTGACGCGGGTGACTTCCGCCGCATCTTCGAGCGGAAGATCAAGGAGCGTCAGCAGTTCGTCGAACAGTTCTACGGCGCCAGCACCACGTACGACGTCGCCATCGACTTCAACCGCAAGCCCGGCCCGCTCGCGCGCATGACGCAATTGCTGAACAAGGAACTGAACCGCATCGAGAACGGCGGCCCCGGGCTTCCAGGCGAGAAGGTGATCGCGCCCGCTCCCGAAGCCAAGCCCGCAGAGTCGAAGCCTGCCACGCCCGTCGTCGAGCCGTCTGGCGCGACGCCGCCGGTGCCGGTGAAGGAGCCGAGCCCCGAGCAGCTGAAGGTGCAGCCGGAGATTCAGTGACCATGAGCGAGTCGATGGAGACCAACGAAGAGATCCGCACCGAGCGCACCCAGATGGTATCGCATGGGCCGGCCTACCTCTTCGGCCGGCCGCTCGGCGAGATCCTCGTCAGTCAGTTTCAGCTGCCGCGCGAGAAGCTCGACGAAGCGCTCGCGGCGCAGGCCGAGAAGGGCGGCCGCATCGGTGAAGTGCTGATCGGCATGAAGGCCGCGACCGAGGAGCAGATCGCCCGCGCCCTCGCCGCCCAGCTCGACCTCGAATACGTCGGCACCGTCTCGGCCGACGACGTGCAGCCCGACCTCATTCAGAAGGTCGCCATCGGCTTCGCCAAGACGATGCGCATGCTGCCGCTCAAGCAGGTGGGCGACGTGGTGAAGGTCGCCGTCGCCGACCCGCTCGACACCGCGATGCTCGATCACGCGCGCATGATGTTCGCGCTCGAGGTCGAGCCCGTCATGGCCCAGGCCACGACGATCATCGACGCCATCAACGCGGTCTACGACCGCAACATCAACGAGGCCGAGCAGGTCGTTGGTGAGATGGAGGCGCAGGACATCGACGCCGCCGAGAAGGTGCTCGAAGAAGCACAAGACCTTCTCGACTCGGGCGACGAAGCGCCCATCATTCGTCTGGTGAACTCGCTGCTGTTCCGCGCCGCCAAGGAGCGCGCGAGCGACATTCACATCGAGCCGATGGAGCGCGAGCTGGTGGTGCGCTTCCGCGTCGACGGCGTGCTGCAGCCCATCATTCGCCCGCCCAAACGTTCACAGAAGGCCATCATCAGCCGCGTGAAGATCATGGCGCAGCTGAACATCGCCGAGCAGCGCCTGCCGCAGGACGGCCGCATCAAGATCAAGCTGGCCGGCCGTGACATCGACATTCGTGTCTCGACGATTCCCACCGTGCACGGCGAGAGCATCGTCATGCGTCTGCTCGACAAGAGCGGCACGCTGCTCGACCTCGATCAGATCGGCATGGCGCCCGAGGTGCTCCGTGGCGTGTACGACGTCACCGCGCGCAGCCACGGCATCTTCCTCGTCACCGGCCCCACGGGCTCGGGCAAGACGACCACGCTCTACGGCGCGCTCTCGCGCATCAACACGACCGAGGTGAAGATTCTCACCGTCGAAGACCCGGTCGAGTACCAGCTCAAGGGCATCAACCAGATGGCCATTCAGCCGAAGATCGGGCTGACGTTCGCCTCGGGCTTGCGCTCCTTCCTCCGTCAGGACCCCGACATCATCATGGTCGGCGAGATTCGAGACAAAGAGACCGCCGAGATCGCGATTCAGGCCTCGCTCACGGGTCACCTCGTGCTCTCCACGGTGCACACGAACGACTCCGCCGGCGCCGTCACCCGTCTGGTGGAGATGGGCATCGAGCCCTTCCTCGTCGCGTCGTCGCTCACCGCCGTGCTCGCCCAGCGCCTCGTGCGCCGCGTCTGCCAGGAATGCCGTCAGCCGTACCGCCCCACCGACGAAGAGATCTCGAAGCTCGGCATGAGCCGCGATCGCTTCATTGCCATGGGCGGCACCGAGATCGCGTACCGCCACGTCGGCTGCAGTGCCTGTAACAAGAATGGCTACCGCGGCCGCATGGGCATCTATGAATTGCTGCCCGTCGACGAAGACGTGCGCCAGCTCGTCTTGAAGAACGTCGACTCGGGCACCATCAAGAAGAAGGCGATGGAGAAGGGCATGCTCACCCTGCTCGACGACGCCGCGCTGAAGGTGGCGCAGGGCCAGACGACCATCGCCGAGGTTCTCTCGGTCACCCAGGAAGACATGTAACGCGCCATGCCCGTCTTCGAATACAGAGGCCTCGCGGCCAACGGGAAGACCGTCACGGCGCTCAAGGAGGCAGACTCTCCGAAGGCGCTGCGGGCTGCACTGCGCAAAGAGGGCGTGTTCCTCACCGAGGTGGTCGGCGAAGCCGAGGCCGGCCTCAAGGGAGCGAAAGGCGCGAAGGCCGCTGCGTCGCAAGCGCTCTCGACCGACATCAACCTGCGCCGGCTCGCGCGTGGCCGCGTCAACACCGACGACATCGCCATCATGACCCGCCAGCTCGCCACGCTGCTCGGCGCCGGCGTCACGCTCGTCGAAGCGCTCGCGGCGATGGTCGATCAGGTCGAGAAGGAACAGCTCAAGCGCATTCTCTCCGACGTGAAGCAGAAGGTGAACGAGGGCAACTCGCTCGCCGACGCGTTGAGCGCGCACGGCAAGGTGTTCGGCAATCTGTTCATCAACATGATTCGCGCCGGTGAGTCGTCGGGCGCGCTCGACTCGGTGTTGTTGCGCCTCGCCGAGTTCACCGAGGGCCAAGCCCGCCTGCGGCAGAAGATCGTCGGCACCATGATCTACCCGCTCATCATGATGGTGGTGGGCGGCGGCGTGCTCGTGATGCTGATGACCGTCGTCGTGCCGAAGGTGACGAAGATCTTCGACGACATGAAGGTCACCCTGCCGTGGACGACGCGGCTGCTCATCTGGTCGTCGAACTTCCTGCAGGACTGGTGGTTCGTGCTGGTGCCGCTGATGATCGCGACCGCCATCTTCCTCTTCCAGTGGACGCGCAGCGCGAAGGGCAAGCCCATCTGGGACAAGTTCGTGCTCAAGATTCCCGTCTTCGGGCCGCTCGTGCGAATGCTGTCGGTCGCCCGCTTCTCTCGAACGCTCGCCACGCTGCTCAAGTCTGGCGTGCCCCTGCTCACCGCGATGGAGATCGTGAAGAACGTCGTCACCAACACGGTGATGAGCGACGTCGTCGACAAGGCGCGTGACTCGATTCGTGAAGGCGAGAGCATCGCCAACCCGCTCAAGCGGTCGGGCGAGTTCCCTCCGCTCGTGTACCACATGGTGTCGATCGGCGAGCGCTCGGGCCAGCTCGAAGACATGCTGCTCAACGTCGCCGACAGCTACGAGTCGCAGGTGAACGTGCGCATCGGCGCGCTGACGTCGCTGCTCGAGCCGATGATGATCGTGAGCATGGGCGCGGTCATCGCGTTCGTGGCCTTCTCGATTCTCATGCCCATTCTTCAGATGAATTCGATGGTCCGGTGAGGTGTTGGAGTGAACGTGAACTCGAACGCAATGACTGACACCCGCCCGCCTTCAGAGAAGTGGCTCTGGCGGCTGGTGACGGCCGGCCTCGTGGGACTCGCCGTCGGCCTCGTGGCCGTCGGCCTCAACCTGTACGTGTGAAAGGAAACACCGCATGCTCCGCTCTGCCCTGACCCGTCGCCGCCGCGCTCGCGGCATGACGCTCATCGAGATCATCGTCGTCATCACCATTCTCTCGCTGCTGATGGCCGCCGTCGGCGTCGCCGTCATTCCCCAGCTGGAGCAGGCGAAGGTCGACCGCGCCAAGATGGACATTGGCAACATTCAGAACGCGCTGAAGACGTACTACGCGAAGAAGGGCAACTACCCCGACACGGGCCTGGGCCTCAAAGCGCTGGTCGATGCACAGATTCTCGAGCGCGTGCCGGTCGACCCCTGGGAGACCGAGTACGTGTACATGAAAGAGGGCTCGACGCCCGTCATCATCTCGTACGGCAAGGACAAGGCGCCGGGCGGGGCCGAGACCGACGCCGACATCTCGTCGAAGGATCTCGGCGGCAAGAAGCAGTGAGCCACCCATGACCTCCGACCCGCGCGACCGCGACGACAAGACGACCGGGCTCTCACCTGCGGCCATCGCCGTGGGCGTGGGCGCTGCGGCGCTCGTCTGGCTCGCGCTCGACGTGCTCAAGAGGATCATGTGATGAAAGCCCGCGCCCGCAGAGGCATCACGCTCATCGAGCTGGTCGTCGCCCTCGGCATCGTCGTGGTGCTGTTCGCTGCCGTCGTGTTCGGCGTCGGCGCGCTCACGGGCGCAAAGGCCAAGGAGTCGAGCGCCGAGCTCGCGGGCACCATTCGGTCGCTCTACGACTCCGCCGCCCTCTCGGGGAAGACGTGCCGTCTCGTGTTCGAGCTGCCCGGCAAGGGCGCCGAAGACGACGAGGTGAAGTACCACGCCGAGTGCGCCAAGGCGGGTGTGACGGCCGGCGCGAACCGTGAAGACGAACAGCGCGAGGCCGACAAGAAAGACAAGAAGCGCAAGAGCGACGAAAGCGACACGCGCTTCCGCTCGCTCTCGGGTGACAACAACGGCCCGAACCTGCAGGAACTGATGGCGCGCGAGAAGAACCGCGTCGAAGAGAGCGCGAAATTCTCGACGTTCTCGTCAGAAGACATCGTCGAGCGCTCGTTGCCCAGCGGCGTCGAGGTCGAGGTGTGGACCTCGAAGCTCAAGACGCCCGTGAAGTCTGGCGTCGCGTATCTGTATTTCTTTCCCCAGGGGTTCACCGAGCGCGCGCAGATCTACGTGCGCCAGGGCAAGAACGTGTGGACCATCACCGTCTCACCGCTCACCGGGAAGACCGTGATTCACGCCGACGCGCTGGAGCTCCCCCGCACATGAGCAAGCGCGCCTTCACCCTGCTCGAGACCGTCGTGGCCATGTCGATTCTGGCCGTGTCGCTGATGGCCATTCTGGACATCAACTCGACCGCGGTGGCGGCGCACATCTACGCGCGCAAGTTGACCGTCGCGACGATTCTGGCCCGCTCGAAGATGACCGACATCGAGCAGAAGCTGTACGACGAGCCGCTGCCGGCCGATGACGACGAAGACGCCGGTGACTTCAGCGCCGAAGGCTGGCCCTCGTACAAGTGGCGCGCGAAGATCATCGCGCCGCGAACGAATGGCCTGACGCCCGAGCAGCTGTTCACCGCGCTGTTCAATTTGCCCATGGGCGGTGGTGGAAAAGATGGGCAGGCGAGCCCGCTGGCCGCGCTGTTCGGGAGTGGCGGCGCTCCGGCTGGTGCTGCAGGCGCGGCGGCGGCGGCACTGGGCGGCGGTGCGGCGGCAGGTGCTGGCGGCATGGGCGGCCTCATGGGCGCGCTCGGTGGCGCCAACCCGCTCACCGCCCAGTTTCAGCAGATGGTCGACATGCTGCAGAAGTCGGTGCGCGAGGTGCACCTGACGGTGACGTGGAAAGAGGGAAAGCTCACCGAGAGCTTCGACCTCGTCACGCACATCGTCTCGCTCGGGCCCGGCTCCGATCGCAACGGTGGTGCAGCTGGAGCGGCGGGTGCTCCGGCAGGCGCAGCGGCCGACGTGTACGTCGACTCCGCGACTGGGCAGCCCGTGCCAAACGCGCAGCCCGGCCCCAACGGGCAGATGGTGAACCCGGCGAACAACCAGCCCGTCATCACCGCGGCGCAGTTCGCTCAGCAGCGTGGCGGCCAGCAGATGCTGCAGAACCCGATTCCCGGCCTGCGCCCCATCGCGCCCGCCATGGTTCCGCAGGGCATCGGCAACGTCATTCGTGGAGGCGGCTTTCAATGAGCGCGCGCCGCGGCTTCACGCTCATCGAGGTCATCGCCGCCATCGGCATCACCGCCTTCATCGGCGTCGTCATCGGCGTCACCTTCAGCACCACCATCGCCAACAAAGACGTCATCGAAGGCCAGGCCGAGAAGTACCGCATGCTGCGCGCGGCGACGAGCCGCATGGCCCGTGAGATCGGCGCCGCCTTCGTGAGCGATCGGTACGACTCCAAGCGCTACCGCGACGCCTTCGACCGGCCGACGAACTTCGTGGGCACGCGCGAGAAGCTGCTGTTCACCACGCTCGCCCACCAGCGCCTGTACGCCGACGCCAAGGAGAGCGACCAGATGGTGGTCGAATACTCCGTGAAGCGCTCGCCAGACCCGAAGGTGCGCGACCGGCAAGACCTCATTCGCCGCGAGAAGACGATTCTCGACGAGCGCATGGAGCGCGGCGGCACGGAGGACATTCTCTTCGAGGGCATCAAGAAGCTCGAGTTCCAGTACTGGAACAGCGAGCGCAAGCAGTGGGAAGACGAGTGGGACACGCGCCGGAGCGAGCGCCGCACCATTCTGCCCACGCGCGTGAAGGTGACCATCACCGCCGTCGACGAGAACGGCAAAGACGTGAAGTACGTCACCCAGGCGCGCATCATGTTGAACACCGAGTTCCCGAGGTTCCAATGAGAGCCCGGAGACTCGCCCGCCCGAAGCCGTCGTCGCCCCGCTCGCGCAAGACCGAGCGCGGTGTGGCGCTGCTCCTCGTGCTGGTTGGAATTGCCGTGTTGTCATTGGTGGCGAACGAGGTTCGCTACAACTCGATGGTCGAGTTGCGGCTGGCGACCAACCAGCGTGACGAGCTGCGGGCGCATTATCTCGCCCGCTCCGGCATCGGCATGTCGCGCCTGATGCTGCGCTTCCAGAAGCAGATCGATCAGATGCCCATTCCCAACTTCTCGGGAATGCTGCAGGGCATTCTGGGGAGCAACCCTGCCCTGGCCGGGCTGCTCGGCGGCGCGGGTGGCGCTGGTGGGCTCGGCGCACTCGCGGGTGCGCTCGGTGGTGGCGCGGGCGGCGCGGCAGGGCTGCTCGGTGGAGCCGGCGCAGCTGGCGCTCCCGGCATGAGCACCGCGTCGATTCAGCTCTGGCGCATGGCGAAGATCGACTGCCACATGCTGGAGGGCATGGTGCCAGAGGTGACCGACAAGGGCGGCCTCGCCCCGATGGCGAAGAACAAGAAGTTCGAGTTCGACGACGAGAACCCCGAGCTCGGCAAAGAGATGCAGGCCAAGAAGTTCGGCTCGTTCACCGGCTGCTTCGACACCGTCATCACTGACGAAGAAGAGCGCATCAACTTGAACAAGCTCGACGGCACCCAGCTCGTCGCGGCCGTCGTCGTCAGCCAGCTCGTCACCACGCTCAACGACAAGCGCTACGAGTTTCTCTTCGAGAAGGAAGACGCCAACCGTCTCAAGATCCCCGCCAACGAAGTCATCATCGGCATGAAGGACTGGATCGACGAGGACGAGACGGGCTCGAGCCTGAACCTCACTGGCCAGGGCGACCCGTTCTTGCGCGGCTTCTCCGACGAGAACGGCGGCTACTCGAACTACGAGACCCGGTACCGCGCGAAGAACGCGCGCTTCGACAGCCTCGACGAGGTCTTCCTCGTGCACGGCGTCAACGACCGGTTCATGGCGGCATTCAAAGACAAGTTCACCGTCTACCCAGACATGAACGCCAGGCTGAACATCAACACCGACGACCCGGTGATGCTGGAGATCGCGATTCGGTCGATCGTGAACCCGATTCCCGCCGACCCGCGGCTCGCCGACCCGATCTTCATCGACACCGTCATCAAGCGCATTCGCGCGGCGCGGCTCTTCGCGATGTTCGGCATGAGCGTCGTCGACTTCGCGAACATCGTGGCGTCGACGGGTCTCGCGGTGAACCCGACCATCTTGAACAACCCGCAGAACCAGCGCTTCATCGGTGACAAGAGCAACACGTACCGCATCGCGGTCACGGGCTCGGCTGGAGACGTCACCCGCACCATCACGGCGATCGTTCGCCTCGACGACGGCCTCGGCCGGCTCGTCTACTGGAGAGAGGAGTAACTCATGGCCCGCGTCCTCGGCCTCGATCTCGGCAGTCACTCGGTGAAGGCCGTGTTGCTCGAGACGACCCTTCGTGGCTTTCAGGTGAAGTCATACTCGACGGCGCCCGTGCCGACCGAGGGAGAACGGCTGCCGCGCCTCGAAGCCGCGCTCACGCAACTGCTTTCACAGAACACGCTCACCGCCGATAGCGTCGTCGTCTCGGTGCCGGGCGTCTCGATGGCGACGCACTCGCTCGCGCTGCCGTTCTCCGATCAGAAGAAGGTCGAGGCCGCGCTCTCGGGCGAAGTGGCCGACCAGCTGCCGTTCGATCTCGACGAAGCCATCTACGACTACCAGGCGAACGAGACGAAGAGCGGCGACGTGAAGGGCGCGCAGGTGCTGGTGGGGGTCATGCGCAAGCAGGAGCTTGGCTCGCTGCTCGAGTCGCTCAAGAAGTCGAAGCTCGACCCACGCGTCGTCACGCACCCCGGCCTCACGTACCAGAACGTGCTCGCCACCCTGCCCGCGACGTCTGACGAAGGCGTGGCCGTCGTCGACATCGGCCACGAACGCACGAGCATGGCCATCGGCCGCGCCGGCGGGCCGGTCGATTTCGCGCGCACGTTCATGGGCGGCGGGCTCGCGCTGACGAAGGCGCTGTCGAACGAGTTCAAGATTGGCCTTCCCGAGGCGCAGAGCTGGAAAGAGACACATGGCGCGGTGGGCACCGAGGTCGTGGGGCCCGACGCCGAGCGTGCAGCCGGCGCCTTCCTGCGCGCGCTGCAGCCGGTCATTCGTGAGCTGCGCTCGAGCATCAAGGCGTACACGGCGAAGATGAAGAGGCCGGTGACGAAGCTCCTGCTCTGCGGTGGCACGGCGAAGCTGATGGGGCTCGCCAGCCAGCTCGAGAAGGATCTCGGCATCGCGACGACGGTGGTGGCGCTGCCTCCCGATGCGCAGGGGGCGCTGGGCCTCAACGCCGGGCCCGAAGCGGTTCAGGCGTGGGCGCTGGCGCTGCGCGGCCAGGCGACGGGAGCCAAGGCTCCGCGGTTCAACCTTCGTCGCGGCGAGTTCGCCTTCAAGAGCGACTTCGACTTCGCGAAGGACAAGCTCGGGCAGATCGGCGCGTTCGCGGTCGTATTGCTGGTGTTGCTCATCGCCTCAGGCATCGCGCGCAACACGATTCTCGAGCGGCGTGAGAAGGCGGTCGATCAGATCCTCTGTGACGTCACACAGAGAATCCTCGGCAAGTGCGAGAAGAACTTCGACATCGCGCTCAACCTGCTCGAGGGCAAAGAGAGCCCCACGGCCAGCGTGCCGAAGCGCTCGGCCGTCACCCTCCTCGCTGAGGTGTCTCAGCGCATTCCCGCCGATTCCCCCGTCACGCTCGACCGCGTCACCGTCGATCTCGATCGCATCGAGGTCGTCTGCCAGGCGCCCAGCGTGAAGCAGATGGAAGACATGATCACGGCGCTCAAGACGTACAAGTGTTTCCGCGAGATCAGCGAAGGCAAGGTCGAGAAGTCCAAAGACGGTACCAAGGTCACCTTCCGGCTCGACGTGAAGGTGGAGTGCCCCGAAGACGGCAACGCGGGGCAGGGGTGATTCATGGCTGACCTCTCGACCACGATTCAGAGTTCTCTCGCGACGCTCTCGGCGCGCGAACGGCGCATGGTGTTGGCGGCGGGCTTCGCCGTCAGCGTGTTCGTCGTCTTCATGGTGACCTTCAGCTTCTCGAACAAGGCCACGGCGATTCGCACCCGCACGACCCAGAAGATCGACAAGCTCTCGCGAGTGCAGGAATTGGCCGCCAGCTACAACCAGTCGCGTTCGCAGCGAGAGATGGCCGAGCGACAGCTGGCCGCGTCGAACATTCGCCTCTCGTCGTTCCTCGAAGACATCGCCAAGCAGAAGGGCGTCGAGCTGCCGACCATCAACCCGAAGGCCGACGTCGCGCTCGAGGGCACGAAGATCGTCGAGAGCTCGGTCGAGGTGACGCTCACCGACGTGAAGCTGAACCGGCTGCTGGAGTTCCTGCAGGCGGTAGAGGGCGCTCCGGGCGTCGTGAAGGTGAAGTACATGCGCCTCGAGCCCCGCGTCGCCAGCGAGAGCATCACCGCCTGGCTGCAGATCGCCACGTACCACTTGAAGAACTGACGACCGCCATGGCCTCTTCGAAGCTCAAAGTCGTTCGAAAGATCTTCGCGTACAGCGGGTTTTTCATTCTTGCCGTCATCGTCGCGTTCTTTCTCACCTTCCCCTACGACGCGCTGAAAGACCGCGCCCGCCTCGAGGCCGACCAGGCCGGGTATTTTCTCAAGATTGCCTCGATGGGCCCGGGCTTCTTTGCCGTTCGCGCGAAGGGCATCGAGCTGTCGAAGAAGTCCGACGCCGACCCGCCGCCGGCGCCGCTGAAGGTGGAGTCGGTGAGCGCGGGCCCCACGCTGATTCCTCCCGGCGCGGGTGTGACGGCGAAGCTGTTCGGCGGAACCGTCGCGGTGAAGATCTCGGGGTTCTCGAACATTCACGTGCGCATCGACGCCGATGATTTGAACCTGGCGAGCTCTGACTTGAAGGAGTTCTCGGGCATCGACTTCGCGGGCATGTTGGAAGCGCACGTCGACCTCACCCTGCCCCGTGTTCCAGTCGGCGCTGGCCCTGCCGAGCCCGACCTCGGTCAGGCCTCGGGAACCATCAACATCGACGCGAAGGGGCTCGCGGTGAACGGCGGCACGATGACGATGGTGATTCCGCAGTTCGGGCCTGAGCCGACGCCGCTCGACCTGCCCAAGATCGTCGTCGGAGACCTCAGCGGGAAGATCAAGTTCGAGAAGGGCGCGGGCACCATCGAGAAGTTCGAGGCGAAGTCGGCCGATCTCGAGCTGCAGGCGACGGGCACGCTGAAGCTGGCCAAGCGCCTCGAGTACACCGAGCCGGCCATCGAGGTGCGGTTCAAGCCCGACCCCGAGTTCCAGAAGCGGCTCGGCCTCATCGGGAGCGCGCTGTCGATGGTGGGCCCC
This sequence comes from Archangiaceae bacterium, assembly GCA_016879935.1. Lineage (GTDB taxonomy): Bacteria > Myxococcota > Myxococcia > Myxococcales > Myxococcaceae > Xiheimicrobium. The sequence goes on from JAACJQ010000388.1 coordinate 24,546, forward strand.
GACCCGAAGGATCCGTCGTGGCGCATGGGCCGGCTGACGGGCTACCTGGGCCGTCCGAACTTCCGCTGAAGCCGTGGCGAGCAGACGCAGGCCCGCCGAGCCGCCGAAGTCGATCACGTCTGAGAAGGCGCGGTTCGCGTGGTGGTTGAAGTACGCCGAGCGCGGTGACGGCGATGCGATGGTCGAGGTCGCCGAGCGCTTCGAGCGTGGCCGCGGCGTCGAGCGGAGCATGGAGTCGGCGCTCGAGTGGTACCAACGCGCGGTGCGGGCGGGAGTGGCGATGGCTCCGGCGCTCGTGGGCGAGACGATCTTCGAGCACGACCCGATCGCTGGAATCGTGTGGTTGATGTTGGGGTTCGAGCGGGCTCCGGCGGGTGATGAGGCGAACCCGGTGCTGGCGTCGACGCTGGCGATTCACGAGCCGCGGTTGAGCGACGATGCCGTGATGGCCGCGCAGGTGTGGGCCGATGCGTGTCGGGAGCGCGAGAGCTGGCCCGATGAGGTCGCGGCGACGCATGGTGTGAAGGCTCCGTTCCGGCCGAGGCCACCGACACCTGTGTTGCCGACGCGAACGCCGAAGACGAATGATCAGCTGACGAAGAAGACGCGATTCGGGCCGTGGAGCATTGGGCTGCCGCCTGCGGCAGTGGTCGAGACGGTGAACGTGAGCATGCACCTGCGCGCGACGTGGGGTGGTGCGTACACGCAACACCTGGTCTGGGCGCGGCTCGCACCTGGTATCGACATCGAGACGTATGTGAAGCGTTCAGGGGCAGCGACGGCAAGATTGTGGAAGCCGGTCGAGGAAGCCGAGCGGTTTCTGTTGAACGGCTTCGACACGACGTCGTGCGTGTTCGACGGGCAGGGTCCGTCAGCCGGTCAGCGTGCATTGAAGCGGTTCATGAATCGAGACGATCAGGTCGCGGTGCTGACCGCCGTCGCAGCCATCGAGCCGTTCGAGGCCAAGCGCGAGTACCTCGTCGAGATCGCCGACGGCGCGAACGGGGCCGTTGGCTGACTGAACGTCTTCACGTCACCGCAGGCCTTGCCCAATCGAGGGCGTTCATCTGCGCAGCCTCGAACTTCGACTCGAGCGCATCGAGCCCAAACTCGATCTTGTAGGCCACTTCACTGTCGGTCACGGGCACCAGCCACGCACAGCGAATGCCCCACGTCGGCTCACGCTCGAACTCTGGCCCTTCGAGATACGGGCGAGAAATCAGCCCCCGAGAACAGGCGCCACCAGGTACCCAGGGTTCGCCGAAGTTGACCGTGTGCCCGATGTCGAGATTGCGCCCGGTGCGATGAAAGTGGGCAGTCACGGTCAGCAGGAACACGCTTCGTGAGCCCGTGGCCTCGTCGTCGGCCGCGATGATGTGCAGCTCGAGCGGACTCGGATCATCAGCGGCCGACATGCACACCGTCGCGTAGAGCGCGGTATCTCCGCTTCGTCTGTATTTCCTCACCTCGAACTCGGCTGGAAGTGGCGGCAGCGATGGGTGCGGCGGCTCATGCCAGCGTCGCCCCCAGACTGAGGCAGCGAACCGTCGCTCGTAGTGGGCCAACAGCGCAGCGCCGGAGGTCGTCATGGCCGCTCAAGTGCTATCGACGCGACCACGATGCGGGTCGGAATGGAGGCCCAGGCCGCGAGCTGTGACTCGTCGTTCATGAGCCCCCCTTGAGGATACATGGGACCAGGCCCCGGAGTGCGGGCTGCGTTTCGACCCTTCCACGCCCCGCAGGCTGGTGCTACCTCGCGCCCCACTATGGCGGAGCTCGTCTTCCTGCGTCGCGGCGAAGAAGTCCTGCGGTTCACCATCGACAAGCCCCGCGTGGTCCTCGGCCGCGGTGACAAGTGCGACGTCGCCGTGCCCGACCCGGAGGTCTCGCGTCAGCAGGTCGCCATCACCACCACCGACGCCGGCGCCGAAGCCGAAGATCTCTCGGGCAAGGGCATCGTCGTCGAGGGCAAGAAGGTCACCTCGGCTCCGCTCCAGGACGGCGCCGACATCGCGCTCGGCCAGTGGCGTGCCATCTTTCGCGCCAAGTCCTCGTCGGTCGACGAAGACGCCACGCAAATCGGGCAGCAGACCGAGGTCGCCGAGGTCGGCAGCGACGGCCCGCGAATCACTGCACAACTCCGCGTGCGTGGTCAGAAAGAAACCGTTCACAAACTGCAGGTCGACAGTTTTACCATCGGTAAAGACACCTCGAACGACCTCGTCGTGAACGAGCGCTACATCTCGAGCCGCCACCTCAAGGTCACCCGCTCCGACAATCGTTTCCACCTCGTCGATCAACAATCGACCAACGGCACCTGGGTCGGCCCGGTGCGGGTCTTCGAAGCCGAGATTCCCCTCTTCTCCACCGTGAAGCTCGGCAGCACCGAGATCGTCTTCGAGCCCACCTCGACCTCGGCCCTCACCGCCAGCAGCAAGGGCGGCACCTCGTACGAAGGCCTCATCGGCACCGACGGCGCCATGCGTGCGCTCTCTGAAGTCATCGAGCGCGTCGCGCCTTCGACCGCCGCCGTCGCGATCTTCGGTGAGTCGGGCACCGGTAAAGAGCTCGTCGCCCGCGCGGTGCACAACCGCTCCACGCGCGCCGAGAAGGCCTTCATTCCCGTCAACTGCGCCGCCATCTCGAAGGAGCTCATCGAGAGCGAGCTCTGCGGTCACGAGAAGGGCGCGTTCACCGGCGCCGAGAAGACCCACCGCGGTGCGTTCGAAGAAGCCGACGGCGGCACGCTCTTCCTCGACGAGATCGGAGAGCTTCCGCTCGAGCTGCAGGCCAAGCTGCTCCGCGCCCTCGAGTCGGGAGAGATCAAGCGCGTCGGCGCCGCCCGCCCCATGAACGTCGACGTGCGCATCGTCGCCGCCACCAACCGCGACCTGCTCGACGAGGCCCGCAAGGGCCGCTTCCGCGAAGACCTCTACTACCGCCTCTGCGTCGTGCCGCTGAACCTGCCGCCCCTGCGCAACCGCAAGTCCGACGTGCCTGCGCTCGCGCAGCACTTCCTCAAGCTCTTTTCGCCCAAGGGAGCGCCCGTCACGATGTCGCAAGACGCGCTCGCCAAGCTCGCCAACCACTCGTGGCCGGGCAACGTGCGTGAGCTGCGCAACGTGCTCCACCGCGCCCTGCTCATGCGCCGCGGTCACTCGGTCGAGGCCGGTGACATCACCTTCCAGAACAACCCGGCCACCGCGATGCCTCCGCCCTCGGCGTCGCCGATGCCCGCCGGCCCCTCGCCCATCGATGGTCAGGTCTACCAACCTGGCCGCACGCTCGAAGATCACCTCGCCGCGCTCGAGAAGGAGATCATCCTTCAGGCCCTCAAGTTCCACGGGAACTCGAAGGAGAAGGCCGGCAAAGAGCTCGGCATCGGCCGCTCCACGATGTTCAAGCGCCTCAAGGACTGGGGCCTGACCACTCCGGGCGAGGAGTAGCCGCACCTCGCTGGCACGCGCGCTGCTCAACCAGCCGCATGGCCCAGCGAAGACCGCTCGAACGTGTCGAAGCAGCCGCACTCTCACGCGTCCCAGCCACGGTCAGCGAAGACACGCAGGAGCCTCGGCTCATCAGGCTCGGCTCCGGTTCCGTCTCACGCGTCTCAGGTTCGACCCCGCCTGCGCTCGCCACACTCGCCTCGGCCCAGGTCAGCGAAGACACGCAGGAGCCTCGGCTCATCAGGCTCGGCTCCGGCTCCGTCTCACGCGGCCGCCCGGACACGGCGTGGCCGAAATTCGTACCCAGCCTTTCGGCTCCGGTAACCCCACGGATTCACCCCGTTAGATCGGCCGCGCGAGAGGGGCGTTGAACGACCCATGACCGCGCTCCCTCCCCTTCACGAGCTCTACGCCCAGCATCGCCAGCGGGCGCTCGCCGTGGTTCGCCGCATCGTGAAAGACGCCGACGAAGCCGAAGACGTGGTGCAGGACGTCTTCGTGCGCCTCTTCTCGAAGGACGTGAACTTCGACGGCAAGGCCGCGTGCACCACCTGGCTGCACCGCATTCTCATCAACTCGTCGATCAACTCCCTGCGCGCCAAGAAGCGCCGTGGCCGCCTCGAGACGCCGCTGGGCCTCGTCGAAGACCCCGAAGCGCGCGCGGTCGGCAACGAGCGTCACGCGATGCTCCTCGAAGCCCTGCAGCACCTCTCGGAGCAACACCGCCTCGTCGTCACCCTGCGCGACGTGCGCGGCTACTCGTACCCCGACATCGCCCGCATGCTGGGCCTGCCCGAAGGCACCGTGAAGAGCGCCCTCAACCGCGGCAGAACCCGCCTCGCCAAAGTCCTCGCGCTCACCGAACCCGAAGCCGGGCTCGAGGCGTGCGCAGACTGACTACTCGTCGCCCTTCTGCCCCACGAACTGGTCGTTCTTGTCCTTGAACAGCACGTTGAACGTCGTGAGCGAGCCGTAACACCGTGTGACGTATTGCTGCATTTCGACCTTCTCGGTGTCGGTCAGCTTCGGGTGCCCGTTGATCTTCTGCTCCAGCGTTCGCAGGCGATCGCGCACCATCACCACCTTGTGAAACAGCGCGTCGATGGGCAGGTCTTTCGCCTGCAGCTCGGGGTTCGCGGGCACGAGCTTCACGGTGCCCCCCTCCCACTTCTGCGCGAGCGGCACGTCGGCGAGCCCCGACGCCTCGAGGAAGAGCTCCATCAATTCCTGGCGGGTCATGCTGTCTCCTTCGAAGTCGATCTCGGTGTTCGGGTCGACACGGTGAACGATGGGGGCTGCGACGGTGCGCGTGGCGCCTGACGACGTGCGCACGACGGGCGCGATGCCCTTGATGACTTTCGGCCGCGTCGACTGCTCGTGCGCGACCTTCACGGCCTCTCCGCGCGGCGCGAACACGTTGCAGATCGGCGCCGACGGAGCGAACAGCGCCCGCTGCGGCTGCACCCGGCACTCACCAACCCAGCCCTTCACCGGGTCGAGGGAGTGCGGCCGCCACAGCTTGCAGTTGCCACACACCTTCTCGTGCGGCTCGAACGTGGGCACCGGCGGCTGGGCGCTTCCGGGTGCGTCGGCGTCGCTCATCGGCTGGTGGACGTAGCCCAAACGCCCGCCGCGCCGCCACGACTTGCCGCTGCCATCACGAAGTCACCGAGGGAGACAGGAACGGCGCTTGTCTTTCGCAGCACCTTTCAGTAGGGGCCGCGACCGCCATGGCGAAGATCCCTCTCGAACGAATCCGCAACATCGGTATCTCGGCCCACATCGACTCGGGCAAGACCACCCTCACCGAACGCATTCTCTATTACACGGGGCGCATCCACGCGATTCACGAAGTCCGCGGTAAGGACGGCGTCGGCGCGAAGATGGACTCGATGGACCTCGAGCGTGAGAAGGGCATCACGATTCAGTCCGCCGCGACCTACTGCGTGTGGAAGGGCTCGCAGGACCAGATCGCCGAACACAACATCAACATCATCGACACGCCCGGACACGTCGACTTCACCATCGAAGTGGAGCGCGCGCTCCGCGTGCTCGACGGCGCCATTCTCGTGCTCGACTCGGGCAAGGGCGTGCAGTCGCAGTCGATCACGGTCGACCGCCAGATGAAGCGCTACCGCGTTCCGCGCATCGCGTACGTGAACAAGATGGACAACCCGGGCGCGAACTACGAGCGCGTCGCGGACATGCTGAAGGAGAAGCTGGCCCACCACCCGGTGAAGCTCCAGGTTCCGATCGGCGCCGAAGACAAGTTCGCGGGCATCATCGACGCGATCACCGGCAAGGCGTACTACTTCGACGGCGACAACGGAGAGAACATCCGCGTCGAGGCGCCGCCCGCCGACATGGCTGATCAGGTCAAGGCCGCCCGCGCCGAGATCATCGAGCGCGTCGCCGACGTCGACGAGACGCTGGCCGAGAAGTTCCTCGCCGAAGAGCCCGTCAGCGACGACGAGCTGCGCGCCGCGATTCGCCGCGCCACGCTCGCCCTCAAGATGACGCCCGTGATGTGCGGCTCTGCCTTCCGCAACAAGGGCGTGCAGCTGCTCCTCGACGCGGTGTGCTCGTACCTGCCCAACCCGGCCGAGGTCGAGAACGTCGCGTTCGACCAGTCGAAGGGCGAAGAGAAGGTCGTGCTCGAGTCGACGCCGAACAAGCCGTTCGTCGGCCTCGCGTTCAAGCTCACCCAGGACAAGTTCGGTCAGCTCACCTACGTGCGCATCTACCAGGGCAAGATCGCGAACGGCGACACCCTGGTGAACACGTCGAACCAGCTCCGCAAGGCGCGCGTTCCCCGCATGTTCCGCATGCACTCCGACGAGCGCGAAGAGCTCACGGAAGCCGAGGCCGGCGACATCGTGGCCTTCTACGGCCTCGAGTGCTCGTCGGGTGAGACGTTCACCGACGGCAAGCTCAACGTGACGCTCACCTCGATGTTCGTGCCCGCCGCCGTGATCAGCCTCTCGGTCACCCCGAAAGACCGTGGCAGCGAGACGAACTTCTCGAAGGCGCTCAACCGCTTCACGAAGGAAGACCCCACCTTCCGCGTTCACCAGGACGAAGAGAGCGGCCAGACCATCATCAGCGGCATGGGCGAGCTCCACCTGGAAATCTACATGGAGCGCATGAAGCGCGAGTACAACTGCGAGGTCGTCGCCGGTAAGCCGCAGGTCGCGTACCGCGAGACGATCACCCAGCGCGGCGAGTACGCGTACACGCACAAGAAGCAGACCGGTGGCTCGGGTCAGTTCGCGCGCGTGTGTGGCTTCCTCGAGCCGCTGCCGAACGACGCCGTCGAGCAGTACGAGTTCGTCAACGAGATCGTCGGTGGCTCGATTCCCCGCGAGTTCATTCCCGCGTGCGACAAGGGCTTCCAGGAGGCCGTCAAGAAGGGGTCGCTCATCGGCTTCCCCGTCGTCGGCATTCGCTGCGTGATCAACGACGGCCAGTACCACGACGTCGACTCGAGCGAGCAGGCATTCAAGACGGCCGCCATCATGGGCTTCCGTGAAGGGTACGAGCGCGCCAAGCCGGTGGTGCTCGAGCCGATCATGAAGGTCGAAGTCGAGGCGCCCATCGACTTCCAGGGCTCGGTCGTCGGCCAGGTGAACCAGCGCCGTGGCGTCATTCAGACCACGACGTCGGCCGATGGCAACGTCACCGTCATCGCCGAGGTGCCGCTGAACACCATGTTCGGTTACTCGACCGACCTTCGCTCGGCGACGCAGGGCAAGGGCAACTTCACGATGGAGTTCGCGCGCTACGGCATCCTTCCCCGCGGTGAGCAGGAAGAGATGATGAAGAAGCACCGCGAGAAGCTCGCGGCGGAGCAGGCGGCCCGGAAGTAACAGCCGCACCGCTTTCGCAACACGACGGGCCGGGTTCTCTTTCGAGAGTTCCCGGCCCGAGTCGTTTCCTGGCTCGCCACCTACTTGCGAACGGGGCCGCGCCACTCGGCGGCGCGCAGCACCACCAGCGCCGCGTCGACCTCGCCCATGCGAACCTTCGTCACGGCGGCGCGCATGCGGTCGCTCGTCTCGAGGTGCCCGTTCACGAACAGGGGCAGCCCGAGCTGCACCGGGTTCAGGTGGTCTTGCATGTTGCGCTTCACGTAGCCGGCGAGAATGTTCGCGGCCTCGGCCAGGGCGTCGGCGAGATCGGACTGGCTCAGCGCCTCGCCCTTGGGCAACTGCATGAGCGAGCGCGCCATCGCCTCACAGCCCGCCATCGTCGAGACGATGCCGACCTGCACCGACTCGTGGTCGGCCACGAGAGGAATGAACGAGCCCGGCATGCCTTCGGGAATGGTGCCGCAGCGCTCGAGCACTTCGAAGCCCTGAAAGTTGAAGCCGTCGCGAGAGATGTCGGTCGCGCCCGCCTCCACTGCGCCCTGCCATACGTTCAATGAAACAGAGTCAGCCATCGCTCCTCCGATTGAGCGCCTGGCTTCGGCGCGTAGGTGATCCAGCGCTCAGGGGAATACAAACGTCACGCCACCTTCCTGGGGTCACAGGCTGATCCACCACGGGTGCGCCGAATCGTCAGCGTGCACCGGCAGTTGAGGTGCCCTCGAGCGTGATCGCAGCACCCGGCGGCGACACGCCCGTGACGCCCCGCTCCGGGGTCAATCGCACGCCGGAGGTGAAGCTGACCCGCTGGGCCCCTGACGACGCCCCGGTAACCGTGCGGATCAGCGAGCGCGGCAGGTGGCACGTGCGCTGCTCAAGTCGCAGTCGTTCACCCTTTCCGAGGAACGACTCCATGAAGGACATCCGTACGCCGATTCGCCGTCGTCGCCGCGCCCGCCGTGCCGTTCGCGCCGAGACCCGTGCACCCAAGGGCCTCGCCGATGCGGGTCTGCCGCTCGATGCGCCCGAGCCCCGTCGCTCGAGCCGTCGCAAGGCGCCGGTGCAGGCCGCGGCGGCGACCTTCGAGCCGCTCCCTTCGGCCGCGCCCGAGGCCGCCCCCGTCGCCGACCCGATTCCGTGGCGAGACATCGTCAACGCGGGTCGCCTGGCCGAGTTCTACGTCACCACCGATGGCGTGATTCGGTTCGCCAACGCGAGCGCGATCGGGGTGACGAAGCTGGGAGGCTTCTCGGGCGCCGTCGAAGGCTCACGCATCGACGGGTTCGGCATTCCGCCCTCGGTCTTCGGGTCGGCCATCGGCGAGCCGCCGCAGGCCGCGGTGATGACGCAGTGCGAGCTGGGCGGTCGTCACTTCGCCACCATCATCAACGGCGTCTTCGACCCGTCGGGGGCCGCCCTGGGGTGCCGCGTCAACTTCTGGGACGACACCGACGACATGAAGCTGCGCGACAAGGCCGCGCAGACGACCGCGTCGGTCGAGAGCTCGGCGCGCCGCATCTCGGAGGCCGCGTCGAACCTCAGCCACATCGCCAACCAGCTCGCCGCCGGTGCCACCGAGACGAGCGCGCAGTCGATGATGGTGAACAGCGCCGCCGAAGAGATCAAAGGCAGCGTCGCGTCGGTCGCGAGCGCCGCCGAAGAGATGAGCGCGACGGTGAAGGAGATCGCGTCGAACGCCACCGAGTCGGCGAAGACGGCCCGCAGCGCGCGAGAGACGGCCGAGTCGGCGTCGGCGATGGTGCAGGGCCTCTCGTCGGCCAGCGCCAACATCGGGAAGATCACCAAGGTCATCAGCACCATCGCGCAGCAGACGAACCTGCTCGCGTTGAATGCCACCATCGAGGCGGCGCGGGCCGGTGAAGCGGGCAAGGGCTTCGCCGTCGTCGCCAACGAAGTGAAGGAGCTGGCGAAGGAGACCTCGAAGGCGACCGAGGAGATCACCCAGCAGATCGACTCCATTCGCGACGTCGCGCAGAAGAGCATCGACTTCGTCAGCGAGATCAGCCGCGTGATGACGCAGATCGACACCTTCGCGTCGTCGATCGCCGCGAGCGTCGAGGAGCAGGCGTCGACCACCCGCGAGATCGCCCGCAACGCGACCGAGGTGTCGAGCGCGGTCTCGAGCGTCGTCTCGAACATCGCCGGCGTCACCGAGGCCGCGAAAGAAGCCGAGAAGAACGCCACCGCGACGCAGACCAGCGCCCAGGCGTTGTCCGAGATGTCCACCGAGCTCTCGTCGTTGCTCAAGCGCTGAGGAGCCATGTCGCTCGCCGCCGCCACCCGCCTGCCGTCGGCCAACCCGCAAGCGCTGCGGGTGGTGGTGCTCGACGACGACCCGGTGTTCCGCACGTTCCTCACGCAGATGCTGACGCGCATCGGGCTCGACGTGGTGGCGCAGTGCGCGAACATCGAGGCCGCGCGAAAGCGCCTGGCGCAGGGTGGCGTCGACGCGGTGACGGTCGACGTCGTTCTGAAGGGAGAGTCGGGGCTCGACTTCTTGAAGTGGTGCCACCAATCGCACCGGGCGATCATCACCGTGCTGGTGACGGCCGGCACCGAGCGTGGGGCGCGCACCGGCGTCGACGCGGTGTTCCTGGGAGCGGCGGCGCTGCTCACCAAACCCGATTCACGAACCATCACGGGCTTCGAGTCGGAGCTGCGCCGCATCTTCGCAGACGGCCGACGCAGCAACCGCCCCCAGGTGGGCATCAGCGTCTCGAGACCGATGGCTGCGGCGGGCACCGCGCGAGGCTCGAAGGGGCTTCAGCCCGCGCGCCGGAGCGATCTGCTGGCCATCGGCGCCTCGACGGGCGGGCCACCGGTGCTCCTCAAGTTGCTCAAGGGCCTGCCCGCCACCTTCGACGTTCCCATCGTCATCACCCAGCACATGCCGGCGCTCCACATTCCGTACATGACCGAGCTGCTGGCGAGTCAGTCGGGCCGCCGCGTCGTGGTGGCGACCGAGGGCCAGACGTTGATGCGGGGCATGGCCTACGTCGCGATGGCCAAACACCTCACCGTGGTGCGCGCAGGTGACAAGCTGCACCTCAGGTACGTCGACGGGGCGCCCGAGCACTTCTGCAAGCCGGCCGTCGACCCGATGTTCCGCTCGGTGGCGCAGGCCTGCAGGGGCACCGCGCTGGGCGTGGTGTTGACGGGCATGGGCTCTGACGGCGCGCGTGGGGCGGTGACGTTGCGCGACTCGGGGAACCCGGTGCTGATTCAAGACGCCGAGTCGAGCGTCGTGTGGGGCATGCCTGGCGCGACGCACGCGCTGGGCGCGGCTGATGCGGTGCTGCACGCCGACCGCATTCCCGCTGCCATTCAGGAGTGGATGGGCGTGACGCCCAGGGGAGCCAGGCTGTGAGCAACTTGTCGGACGACGACGAAATCAAGCAGCTGTTCATCGACGAGTCCCTCGAAGGGCTTCAGCGCTCCGAGCGCCTGCTCCTCGACGCCGAGGAGGGCCGCACCAGGCCCGATCTCGTCGACGTGCTCTTCCGCGACTTTCACACCATCAAGGGCACCTCGGCGCTGCTGGGGTACGACCGCATCGCGTCGCTCGGCCACGCCGCCGAAGATCTGATGTCGCGGCTGCGCGACAAGAGCATCGACGCCCGCCCCCACCACTTCGCGCGCATGGTCGACGTGGTCGACACCCTGCGCATGATGATCGAGAGCATTCGCGACGCGAACACCGAGGGCACCGCCGAGGTCGAGCCGCTGGTGAAGCTGCTGCGCGACGATCTCGAGCGGGGCAACGCCGCGCCCGCCGAGCCGCCACCACCAGCGCCTGCCGCGACCGCGCCCGTGCCCGCTCCCACGGCGCCAGCCCCCGTGCCGCCACCTGCGCCCACGGTGCCGACCGCGCCTCCCGTCGCGGCGGCGCCACCGCCCCGCCCCGCGTTCGAAGCGCTGCCCGCCGAGCCTGCGCCGGCGCCCGCCGACGACGAGAAGCAGAAGCACGACGCCGCCGCTGACGGCACGGTGCGCGTCAACGTCGGCGTGCTCGACAAGCTGATGAACCTGATGGGCGAGCTCGTGCTGGCCCGCAACCAGATGATCCAGACGGTGCGCGGGCTGCGCGACCAGTCGGCCCAGGGCGCGGCGCAGCGGCTCTCGATCGTCACCAGCGATCTGCAGGAGCAGATCATGAAGACGCGCATGCAGCCGGTGGCGCGCGTCTTCGAGAAGAGTCCCCGTCAGGTGCGAGACCTCTGCCAGCAGACGGGCAAGCGCGTGAACGCCGAGATCGACGGGACGACGACCGAGATCGACAAGGCGCTCGTCGAGGCCATTCGTGACCCCGTCATGCACATCATTCGCAACGCCATCGATCACGGCATGGAGCCGCCAGACGAGCGCGTGCTCAAAGGCAAGCCGCCGGTCGGCAAGGTCTCGGTGCGCGCGGTTCACGAAGGCAGCACCGTGAGCATCGACATCAAGGACGACGGCCGCGGCATCGACCCCGTGAAGGTGAAGGTCATCGCCGTGAAGAAGGGCGTCATCAGCCAGGCCGAAGCCGACGGCATGGGCGACCGCGAAGCCATCAACCTCATCTTCCGCCCGGGCTTCTCGACGGCAGAGAAGGTCACCAGCATCTCGGGGCGCGGCGTGGGAATGGACGTCGTTCGCACCCACGTCGAGCGCAGCGGCGGTCAGGTCGAGCTCGAGTCGACGCTCGGCAAGGGCACCACCATTCGCCTGAAGATGCCCCTCACTCTCGCGATCATTCCCGCGCTGCTGGTGAAGGAGGCGGGCCAGCGCTTCGCGATTCCGCAGTCGAACCTGCTCGAGCTGGTGTACCTCGACGACGACTCGAAGAAGTCCATCGAGTACGTGCGCGGCGCGCCCATCTACCGCTTGCGCGGAGAGATTCTGCCGCTCGTTCGGCTGGCGCCCCTGCTCCGCAAACCGCAGGCCCCCACCGCCGACGGCGTGAACATCGTCGTCGTGGCCATCGGCCAGCGCCGCTACGGCCTCGTCGTCGAGTCGATTCAAGACACCGAAGAGATCGTCATCAAGCCGCTGTCGAGCCAGCTCAAGCGCCTCGGCTGCTACGCCGGCGCGACCGTGCTGGGCGACGGCAACGTGGCCCTCATTCTCGACGTCTCGGGCATCGCGAGCATGGCGGGCATCGACGTGAGCGCGAACGCCGCGACTCGCGAGGCGAAGGCCGCGGCCAGCCTCGTCGATGGGCAACAGTCGATGCTGGTGTTCAAGGCTGGCGACGACGCCGCCTGCGCCGTGCCGGTCTCGATGGTGGCGCGCCTCGAGACCATCGACCGCACGAAGATCGAAGTGGTCGGCGGCAGCGAGGTGCTCCAGTACCGCGGGCACATCATGCCGGTGTTGCGGCCCGAAGCCGTGCTGCCCATCGGCCAGGGCGCTGCCTCCGAAGATGGGCTGCAGCGCATGATCGTCTTCGACTTCGGAACGCCGGTCGGCCTCGCGGTGAACTCCATCGTCGACGTCACCGACGTCGAGTCGAGCAAGGCGGCCAGGAGCGAGCTGCCCCACGTGATGGGCACCTCGGTCTGCTTCGGGCGCACCACCCTGCTCGTCGACGTGTTCGGGCTCGTGCGCCAGCTGGCGCCCAACGCACTCGAGGCCTCGAAAGAGAAGGCGCTGCGCCGGCCGCGCGTGCTGCTCGCCGACGAGGTCGATGCCATCAGGGCCTCGCTCGCTGGCTGGCTGCGCTCTTCGGGGGTCGACGTCATCGAGCTGTCGAGCGACGCGGCCGTCAAGGAGCTGCGCTCGGAGCACGGCGGGCAGGTCGACGCGCTCATCGCCAGCCTCGACGGCAGCGCCCGGGGGCTCGAGCTGGTGCGCACGGCCCGCCTCGAGCAGCCCTCGCTGCCCATCGTCTGCACGGCGCGTGAAGCCGACAGACACGCCGAGTCGGCGCGCGCCGCCGGAGCCCTCACGGTCGTCAAGCGCCTCGAGCGTGAAGCCGTGCTCGAGGCCCTCACCAACGCCGGCATCTTCAGCCACGCAGGAGCCGCTCCATGAGCCACACACACAACGACGTGCAGACCGGCCAGTGGGCCACCTTTCACGTCGGCGGCGAGCAGTTCGCGCTGCCGGTGGAAGAGGTGCAGGAGGTGCTCCTGAAGCAGCCGCTGACACCGGTTCCCCTCGCGCCCTCCGAGATTCTCGGGCTGCTCAACCTGCGCGGCGCGATCATGCCGGCCATCGATCTGCGCCGCCGCCTCGGCTTCCCCGACGGTGACGAGAAGGAGCAGAAGCTGCTCGTGCTGCGCGGCGCCGAGGGGCCCGTGTCGGTGGTGGTCGACGAGATCGGCGACGTGTTCGAGCTCGAGGGCAAGGGCTGGCGGCCCGTGCCAGACACGCTCGAGTCGAACCACCGCAGCTTCGTCTTCGGCGTCTTCCCGATGCAGGGCCAGGTGCTGCTGGGTCTGAAGGTCGACGTCATTTGCGCTGATCAGTGAGAGAACCACCATGAAAGCCCTCGTCGTCGACGACTCCAAGATGGTCAGGCTGGTGCAGCAGCGCGCGCTCGAATCGCTCGGGTGGGAGGTGAAGCAGGCCGCGAACGGCGAAGAAGGGCTCGAGACGCTCCAACAGATGGGCGAGGTGCAGCTGGTGCTCGCCGACTGGCAGATGCCCGTGATGGACGGGCTGGCGATGGTGAAGCGCATCAGGGCCGACGCGCGCTTCGCGAACACCATCATCATCATGGTGTCGTCGAACGCGGTGCTCGAGTCGATTCAAGAGGCGCTCGACGCCGGGGCCAACGACTTCGTCATGAAGCCCTTCAGCGTCGATGCGCTGAAGGAGCGCGTCGCCGGGGCGGTTCCTCATGCCTGAACCCACGCAGAGCTGGGCCGCCCTGCGCACGTTCATGGCCACGAGCTGTGGCGTGTCGTTGGCCGACGACCAGCACTACCTCATGGAAGCGCGGCTCTCGCCGGTGGCGAAGACGCTCAACTTCAAGTCGGTCGACGAGCTGGTGCTCGAGGCCGTGCGGCCCGGTGCTCCGAACCGGGTGACGGCGCCGCTCATCGACGCGATGACGACGCACGAGACCTACTGGTTCCGCGACACGCAGTTCTGGAAGGCGCTGCAGGACCAGGTGATTCCAAAGCTGGGCGTCAACGCTCCGGGTTCGACGAAGTCGTTCAGCGTGTGGCTGGCGGCCTGCTCCTCGGGGCAAGAGGTCTACTCGCTCACGATGTTCCTCGAAGAGAACTTCCCCGCCCTGCACGAGCGCACCACCATCATCGCCACCGACGTGAGCGAGGGCGCGGTGAACCAGGCGAAGGAGGGCGTGTACACCGTCTACGAAGCCAACCGCGGGCTCGCGGCGCCCAGGCTCGTGAAGCACTTCGAGCGGCACCACGCGAACTTCAAGGTGAAAGAGAAGCTGCGCCGCAAGGTGACGTTCCTCACGCACAACCTCGTCACCCAGCCGCCGCCGGGCATCGGGTTCGATCTCGTGCTCATGCGCAACGTGCTCATCTACTTCCCCGACGCCACGCGGCGCGCCGTCGTGCAGAAGGCGATGAACGTGCTCAAGCCCAACGGGTTGCTCGGCATCGGAGCCACCGAGCTGCTGCCGCTGCCCGCGCTCTCACCGGGCTGGTACCCGAAGTCGCCCTGACGACGAATCACCCGAAATAGCGCTTGCGGGCGGTGGCACCGTCCGTACCATGCCGTCCTTCGTTTCCCGAAAGGACGATGCATGGGCTTCCAGACCGTTCCCGAAGTGTTGCTGCACCGGGTGAGCGCCACCCCGAACAACACCGCGTACTCGTACCCCGCCGGCAGCGGCTGGAAGACGGTGTCGTGGAAGGAGTTCGGCGAACAGGTGAAGCAGATCGCCATGGGGCTCAAGTCGCTCGGCCTCACGCCCGAGCAGCGCGTCGCGATTCTCTCGGGCACCCGCTACGAGTGGATCGCCATCGACATGGGCATTCTCTGCGCGGCCGGTGCGACCACCACCATCTACCCGTCGAGCCTCGCCGAAGACTGCTCGTACATCGTCAGCGACTCCGACTCGGTGTTCGCGTTCGCCGAGAACGAAGAGCAGGTGAAGAAGCTGATGTCGGTGAAGGCCCAGATGCCGGGGCTCAAGAAGATCATCGTCGTCGACGGCAAGGCGAGCGGTGACGGCTTCGTCATCACGCTCCAGGAGCTGCAGGAGCTCGGCAAGCCGGCCAGCCAGGCCGACTACGAGGCCACCGCGAAGCTCGCGAAGAACGATGGCATCGCGACGCTCATCTACACCTCGGGCACCACCGGCAAGCCCAAGGGCGTGATCCTCACCCACGACTGCTGGGTCTACGAGGGCGAGGCCATCAACGAGATGAAGCTGCTCGTGCCCGACGACGTGCAGTTCCTCTGGCTGCCGCTGGCGCACTCGTTCGGCAAGGTGCTCGAGGTCGCGCAGATCGTCATCGGCTTCCACACCGCCGTCGATGGCCGCGTCGACAAGCTCGTCGAGAACCTCGGGCAGGTGAAGCCGACGTTCGTCGCCGCCGTGCCCCGCATCTTCGAGAAGGTCTACAACAAGGTCGTCGAGGGCACGAAGAAGACGGGCGGCCTGAAGTGGTCGATCTTCAAGTGGTCGATCGAGGTCGGCAAAGAGGTCTCGAAGCTGCGCCAGTCGGGTCAGGAGCCCTCTGGTCTGCTCGCCATGAAGAACGGCGTCGCGCAGAAGCTCGTGTTCTCGAAGCTGCAGGAGCGCTTCGGTGGCCGGCTCCGCTACTTCGTCTCGGGCTCGGCGCCGCTCTCGCGCGAGATGGCCGAGTTCTTCCACGCCTGCAACATTCTCATCCTCGAGGGCTATGGCCTGACCGAGTCGAGCGCTGCGTCGTTCGTGAACCGCCCCACCGGGTTCAAGTTCGGCACCGTCGGCCCGCCGCTGCCCGGCACGACGCTCAAGATCGAGTCCGACGGCGAGATTCTCATCAAGGGCCGCGGCATCATGCGCGGGTACCACAACAAGCCCGAAGAGACGGCCGCGACGCTCAAAGACGGCTGGCTCTACACGGGTGACATCGGCGAGCTCGACGAGGGTGGCCGGTTGAAGATCACCGACCGCAAGAAGGACCTCATCAAGACCTCGGGCGGCAAGTACGTCGCGCCGCAGAACATCGAGGGCAAGTTCAAGATGTCGTGCCCGTACGTGTCGAACGCCCTCGTGCACGGCAACAACCGGAACTTCTGCGTCATGCTCATCGCGCTCGACCCCGAGGCGATCATGGAGTGGGCGAAGGGCAACGGCGTGAACGGCGGCTACGACGAGGTGGTGAAGGACCCCCGCACCCACGCGC
>JAACJQ010000389.1 GCA_016879935.1 Archangiaceae bacterium
CCAAGGCCATCGCGCGGCCCGTCGTGCACACCGCCACGCTCGGTACCGGAGGCCCTGTCGTCTCGCTCGCCGAAGACGTCGCCGCCGTCATCGGCAGCCTGCTGGCCGTCTTCGCGCCCGTGATGGCGCTCGCCTTCTTCACCCTGCTCGCCTGGTTCGCGTGGAAGGCCGTGACGAAGCTGCGCCAGTCGTTCCAGCGCCCGGCCGGAGTAAACAGCCTCGGGTGACGACGGCTGACGTGGTGGCGCTGCTGGCGGTGGGAGTGCTGACGCTCGCGGCGCTCTCCGTCATCGGCTTCACGCTGTGGCTGGGCATCTCGCCGATGCCGACGACGCCGCAGGTGCGCGAGGTGATGCTCGCGCTGATTCCCGAGACCGATGGAGAGCTGCACGAGCTCGGCGCCGGCTGGGGTGGCCTCTCGCTGGCCCTGGCGAGGCGGGTGCCGAAGCGCCGCGTCGTCGCGTGGGAGCTGTCGTGGCTGCCCTTCGTGGTGACGTCGCTGCGGGCGCGGGCAGCGGGGCTCCGCAACCTCGAGGTGCGGCGCGCGAACTTCTTGTCGGGCGACCTCTCGAAGGCCGGGGTGCTCGTCTGCTACCTCTTCACCGGCGGCATGGCCGCGCTCGACGAGAAGCTGCGCCGCGAACGCGCTGGAGCCCCGCTCGTCATCGTCACCAACACCTTCCTCTTGCGCGGGTGGACGGCCGAGACGCAGCGCACCGTCGACGACCTCTACCGCACGGTGGTTGCGCGCTACGTGGGCGTGCCGCTGACGTAACGTGCGCTCCTGATGCGCCAGAGCCTGCTGCTGATGCTGCTGTTCGCGACAGGCTGCCCGCCGGCGCCGACGTGCCCGCTCGGGCGCAGCCGGTCGGTCGACACGGTGGCCTTCGGCGTCGAGGGCACGCTCAAACGCCTGACCATGTCGTTCCCCGCGCCGAAGGACTGCGCCCTGCCCGAGGGCACCTTCGTCGCGAGCGGCACCTGGAAGGACGAAGGCGCAGCGCCCGTGCCGCTCACCTTCGAGAACCTGACGCACGACCAGCGTGAAGGGCTGGCCTCGGTGCAGGTGCTGTTCACGCCGAAGGTGGCGGGTCTGGGCGAGCTGCAGGTGTTCATCGACCCGCAGCTGGGCATCGCGCAGGTGCCGGTGTTCGTCGCGCGTGACGGCACGAAGCTGCCCTTCGTCGACGAGCGACCGGGCTGCTCCGATGCGCAGCGCTCGCGCTCGGGCTTCATCCTTTGTCCCGACCCGGCGCGTGACGCGGGCACGCTGGTGAAGGTCGACGGCGGGCTCGTGGTGCGGCTCGACGACTCGTTCCCTCAGGTGGTGGGTGACGTGGTGTGGGCCGAACGCCCGGAGGACGGGGGCTCTCGGCTCGTGCGCTTCGAGCTCGACGGCGGCGTGGTCGAGACGCACCAGGGCTGGACGCGGGGCGCCGCGGCCGGGCCGCGCTTCGCCGACGAGCGGTTCACCTTCAGGCGAGGGGTCGCGGCGCTCGTCGGAGACGACGGTGGCCTGCGCCTCGTCGACCCCGCGCCGAAGAGCCCGGGCGACGCGGTCGTGATCGAGCCCGACCTGGCGTGGACGTGGGTGAACGACCGATGGTGCGCCTTCGACGGCGGCTGCCTGCCGGGAACGTCGGGCTCGAAGCTGGCGGGCGTGGAGCGTGACGTGTGGTGGGAATCGAGCAGCGCCGGGCAGCTCATCGTCTACCGCCGGCCCATCGCCGACGCGGGCTCGGTGGCGTCGGTGCCGCTGGTGGCGGCGCAGCGGCTGAGCGTGGCGGGCCACTCGATTCAGGGCACCCGCCGCTCCACGTGGGACGCGCCCGTCGAGGGCCAGTACGTCTTCGACTGGCACGACGGCCGCGTTCGCCTCACGCACTTCCCCGACTGGCAGCGGGGGCCCGAGAACGACGACTTCCTCTCGTTCGTGCTCGACGGCGGTGTGGTGCGCTTCGTGCGGCCCTGATCGGCTGCCAGACGCATGACTTCCATCACCTGAGGTCGCGGCACGGCCTCTCCGAGATGATTGACACCCCACGCCACCCTGCTTATGCGCGCGCTCGCCATGGCGTCCCTCCGCGACATTCGAAAGCGCATTCGCTCGGTCAAGAACACCCGGCAGATCACCAA
This sequence comes from Archangiaceae bacterium, assembly GCA_016879935.1. Classification (GTDB taxonomy): domain Bacteria; phylum Myxococcota; class Myxococcia; order Myxococcales; family Myxococcaceae; genus Xiheimicrobium. The sequence continues at coordinate 2,137 of JAACJQ010000389.1, forward strand.
GGCCATGAAGATGGTCTCGGCGGCCAAGCTGCGAAAGGCGCAGGACAACGTCATCGCCTCGCGGCCGTACGCCTCGACGCTCGACGCGGTGATGAGCGCGCTCATCTCGAAGTCAGAGCCCGGCGCCGTCACCCACCCGCTGCTGACCCGCCGCGAGGTGAAGAAGATCGAGTTCATCGTGGTGTCGTCTGACCGCGGCCTCGCTGGCGGCTTCAACTCGAACATCACGCGCCGCGCGCTGAAGTTCCTGGCCGAGAACAAGCAGCACGAGGTGAGCATCACCACCATCGGCCGCAAGGCGAGCGAGTTTCTGCGCGGCCGCGGCTACACGGTTCGCAAGGACTACCCGGGCTTCTTCCAGAAGCTCTCGTACGCCGCCGCCGAGATGGTCGCGACCGAGGTCACCAACCGGTTCCTCTCGGGTGAAGTCGACGCGGTGTATTTCCTCTTCAACGAGTTCGTCAGCGCCATCTCGCAGGTGCCGAACCTGCAGCAGCTCCTGCCGTTCGAGCCCAAGACCGAGGGCGGCAACAAGCCCGGCAGCGAGTACGCGTACGAGCCGAACCCGCAGGCGGTGCTCGAGAAGCTCGTGCCGCAGGCGGTGAACGTGAAGGTCTACCGCGGGCTCCTCGAGTCGTGGGCGGCCGAGCACGCAGCGCGCATGGCGGCCATGGAGAACGCGACGAAGAACGCCGGCGACATGATCGGAACGCTGACGCTCTTCTACAACCGCTCGCGCCAGGCCCTCATCACGAAGGAGCTGATGGAGATCGTCTCGGGCGCCGAAGCGCTCAAGGGGTGAGTTCTCAGTTCGACTCCGCCGTCGCGACCCAACGTCGCTGCGGCATGGGTCTGCAGTCATCGCTCGAGCCGCCGCTCCTCAGGCTCGCTTTGGGCTTCGTCTCACTCGACCGCGACGTCTGACAATCCCGCGCCCATCAGCACGTCCATCAGCTGAACCACGTCCTGGGCGGGAACGTCGTCATCGGGCAACAGCCTCACGCTGATCGCCTGCTCGTTCTGCCCCTTCCACGCTTCGAGGAACGCGCGCAGCGCCTTGACCTCGAGCCGGCCCGCGCTCGTGCGCCCCACTGGAGCCGTGAACAGCTGCACGCTCTCGAGTGAGACCGTCACTGCCGACCCCGTGAGCGCAACCTGCAGCTGAGGCTGCGGCGTCGAACACCCCTCACACGGCCCCTGCGGCGCCGACGCCGCCTTCACCCGGCCGAGCTGCGTCCACACCGCGGTCATGATCAGGAACACCACCGTCACCGCCATCAGGTCGATGAAGGGCACGAGGTTCAGCGCCGCGTCGAGCGAACGCTTCTTGTCCCGGCCGCCGCCCGAGCCCAGGTCCATTCCACCAGCCATGTCGTTGCTCCCTGCGAAGAGGTGCCGAACTGACAGCGCCTCAGGGCCGGGGGTTTCCACTCGCGGCTTCGAACGAGGGGCAGGCACGCACCGGCTGCGGCGGGTACTTCGTCTCGAGCACCACGCACCGGAGGAACCACGAGCGCGCCGTCTTCACGTCACGCCGGTGCGCGCACCCGTGACACTCGCTCGAGGGGAACGGCTTCGGGGGCTCGTCGGAAGACACGCTCGCCGCTTGCCGACGCGCACGCCCGCGCGCCACGAAAAAAAGGGGGCGAGCAGCCCTCCCAGCTGCCCGCCCCGCTCCGCCCCACCGTGAGGAGCCTCGCGAAAGGTCGCGTCAGCCCATCACGTCCTGCTCTTCTCCCCCGGCTCCCTGGAGTCATCCCCCAGGCCCCGGTCCCTCTGTCGGCATCGCCCGCTTCCCTCCCAGGAGTGGGTGAACCGACCAGTCTCGTCAGGCAGCGTTCGCGTACGACACCACCGCGTCCTCCATGGAGTGCGCACCGCCACTGCGTTTGTCCTCGTACATTTCTTCGTCGGCGCGGGTGAGCAGCCGAAGCTCGTCGTCACCCTTCTCGTACGTCGCCGAACCCAGGCTCAGCCCTCGCTGACCGAGCCCCACCGCTTCGAGCGCGGGCAGGTGCTGCCGAATGCGGCCGAGCACCGTCTCGACCTGCTGTTCGTCGGTGTCGGGCAGCAGCACCACGAACTCGTCTCCGCCCACGCGACACACGAGGTCGGAGGTGCGGGTCAACGACTCGAGCAGCCGGCCCACCGCCACCAGCGCCGCGTCTCCAGCGGCGTGCCCCATCGTGTCGTTCACCTTCTTGAAGTCGTTCACGTCGATGCAGATGACCGACAGCCCACGCGTACGCGCGCGACGCAGTCGGCAGAGCTCTTCGCCCAGGCGCTCCGAGAAGTAGCGGCGGTTGCGCAGCCCCGTGAGGGCATCGCGATACGCCAGCGCCGCCAGCCGCTCGTTCTCCTTCTTGAGGCGGTCGAGCTCGGCCTTGAGCTTCGTCATCGACCGCTCGACGACTTCGACACGGCTCACGCGCTTCCGAGGCTCCCCCGCCCGTCCGTCCCGTCCCATGGTGCCCTCGTTGCTCACGCCCTCCCTCAGAGCAACGTGCAGGCCAGCGCGCTCGAAGCAGAACGAATTGGATCATTCGCGGGTTGGAACGCCGACGCGTCAGCGCCCTGACGATTCCGTAGCGGTGCAGGTGGGGTGCATTATTGAACGAGTCGCCGATGACACCCGACACGACCGGACTTGCCCCACTCACCGTGCTCACCGTCGACGGCGCGCCCGTCACCGTCGGCTCCGCGTGGAGCGAAGGCCCTGCAGTGCTCGTGTGGCTCCGCCACTTTGGCTGAATGTTCTGCCGCGAGCAGGTGGCCGGGTTCCGGTCACGAGCAGACGAGCTGAAGCGCGCCGGAGTGAAGCTCTTCTTCATCGGCAACGGCACGCCCACGATGGCGAAGGACTTTCAGCAGTTCATGCAGATTCCCGAGCTGCCTGTGTGGACCGACCCGAAGCGGCAGACGTACGCGCACCTCGGCTTCAAGCGTGGGTGGCTGTCGGTGCTCGACGGTGCGGTGCTGAAGTACGCCGCGCGCGCGATGCAGGCCGGCTTCCGACAAGGGCGCACCCAGGGCGACCCGGTGCAACAAGGCGGCGTGCTAGTGGTGAAGCGTGGTGGAGCGGTCGTCTACGGGTACGCCTCGGCGCAGGCCGGCGACCACCCGCCCATCGACGAAGTCGTCGCGAAGGCGCTCGAAGCAGCGAAGCCGTGAGTGCTAACTGAGCGCGCATGCGACTCCCCGCGCTCGCCGCCGCCTGCCTGTTGCTCGCCTGCCCGAAGAAGGATGAGCCGAAGCCCGTCGAGGCGAAGCCAGTGCCCGTGAAGGTCGAGCCGAAGCTGCCCGAGTCGGCACCGAACGTGGCCGCGATGCCGCCCAGGCCCGATGCCGAAGTGGAGATCGTCGGCACCTGGTCGTCGACGGTGAAGGGCGCGGCGAAGCACGTCGTCGTGATGCAGGCCGAGCCCTGCCTGCCGGTGCCCGCGGCGCCGAAACGCTTTGGCGAGATGGTGCTCTCGGAGCCGGGCTCGCTGTTCGCCGAGTTCTTCCTGCCGCAGGGCACGATGGCGTCGGTGTGCCTGTACGCGCTCGACGACAAGGGCGTGGTGATTGGCGCGCTGGTGATGCCCGACACACCGAAGCGCTTCGAAGGGTTGGGCGAGCTGATGGTGGGCCCGCACAAGGTCGAGGTCGTGCCGCTGCCGAAGTGACGGCATCGCGGTCGCTGTCGAGAGTCGTCGAACGGCGACTTCACCGAGCGCACGGGGCGGCCGAGGCGCAGTCGACGCGAGCCACGACGAGCCCACTCCGTTCGTCGCGCGAGCCCGGGTCTGGCCACTGCGGCGGTGGTTGAACTCGTTCTCGCTCCGTTCGTCGCGAGCTCGCGTCTGGCCACAGCGGCGGTGGTTGAACTCGTGCTCGCTCCGTTCGCCGCGCGAGCCCGGGTCTGGCCACTGCGGCGGTGGTTGAACTCGTGCTCGCTCCGTTCGTCGCGCGAGCCCGCGTCTGGCCACTGCGGCGGTGGTGGAACTCGTTCTCGCTCCGTTCGTCGCACGAGCCCGCGTCTGGCCACTGCGGCGGTGGTTGAACTCGTGCTCGCTGCGTTCGTCGCGCGAGCCCGCGTCTGGCAACTGCGGCGGTGGTTGAACTCGTTCTCGCTCCGTTCGTCGCGCGAGCCCGCGTCTGGCCACTGCGGCGGTCGTTGAACTCGTTCTCGCTC
>JAACJQ010000390.1 GCA_016879935.1 Archangiaceae bacterium
AAGAAGGCGCTCGAGCTCTGGGCTGCGGGCGTGAAGCCCGCTGCGCGCGCCGAGGTGACGTCGCTGCTCACCGACACGAAGGCCGAAGCCGACGCGCTCGAAGACGCGGGCCTGCGCACCGAGGTCGCCATGCTCGAGCAGCTGCTCGCGAACATGTCGAAGTGAGGCAGCGCTTGGCTGGTGGTCGCCGAGCCGACGTTCGCGAACTCCCGCCTACCGGTCGTAGTAGTGCTGCATCAGCTCGGTCGACCACGCTGGCTGGCGAACTTCGCCGATGGGGCCGAACTCGCGCAGCCAGGGCTTGAGGTCGACCACCGGCGTTCCGTCGATGGCGTCGAGGCCTTCGACGTGGAGGCGGCGCCCGTCGACGCGCAGCAGCCGGCACCGCGAGACGCCGAGGCGGTTGGGCCGGGCCTTGCCTCGCTGCGCGAAGATGCCCACGCGGGGCCAGTCTTGCCGCTCGCGCGGGTGACGGGCCGAGGTGACGATCGACGCCTCGTCGACCCGGTGGAACACGAACACCACCTCGAGGTGGGAGCACGCCTCGAGCCCCGCCAGCGACTCCGCGGGGAACTCGGGCGCCAGCTCGATGGTGCTCTGCACGGCGCCCCAGTGGTCGTCGGAGAGGTCGGTGCGGCCACCGCGCACGACTGCAATCGGAGTCAGGGTGTACATGCGGCCCTCACGAGGTCGGGTGGTGACGCGTCGAGAAGGCGAAGGCCACCTTCACGAAGTAGAGAAACGAGACCGCCGCCATCGCCCCTGGCAGCTCGAGGCTCGCGAGCACGAACAGCCCGGTGACCAGCACGGCGCCGCCGACCACGACCGAGTCGCGATGGACGTTGGCGATGGTGGCGCCGACCATGGTCGTCAGCCACACGGCGAGCGCGGGTCGCAGCGGCTCGTTCGCCAGCAGCGCGAACGCGACGATGTGCACGTGAACGGCGATGAACACCCAGCGCAGCGCCGGGCGTGAGGCGTAGTAGCGCTGGGTCGAGCGGGTGAAGTTCGAGACACAGCCCGCGACGACGTCGGCGACCACCAGCGCCGCAGCCACGCCACGCCACGACAGCGGCGGTTGAGCGCTCGCGTACCAGGCGACGGCACCGAGCAGCCCTGCCGCGACCGAGGCCACCAGCTCGATGGCCACTGGCCGCTCCCCGAAGATGGCCCAGCCCCACTTCGGCATCACGAGCTGCCCCGTCATTTCGTCCTCCCGCGCTTCGTTGGAGTTCCCCACAGCCCCTTCAGCAGCTCGACGGCCTCACAGGGGTCGACGCGCTGGCCACGCAGCAGCCGGCCAATGGACCACTCGTCGACGGTCGCCACCACGGCTCGCGTGCTCGCCACCATCAACTCGAAGGGCACGTCGGAGCGGATCAGCTCGAGCCTCAGGCCGTCACGCACCAGCGCCTCGAACCAGTCGTCGAAGGCCGAGTCGACCGAGCTCATCGTCGAGAGCAGCTGCAGGTCGTCGGGGTGGCGAACCAGGTGCTGGTGGAGCCGCGTGCTGGCTGCGGCCAGCCGCTCGAAGAAGTCGGTTCGCGAGCTCGCCTGCGCCCAGGGCCCCACGACGGCCTGCAGCCGGGCGATCAGGTCGTCTTTGACCGCGAGCACGACGTCGTCCTTCCCGTCGAAGTACAGGTAGGCGCTCGTCTTCGAGATGCCCGCGCGCGCGATGATGGCCGCGTACGACCCTGGCTGGTCGGGCCGGGCGAGCTCTGCCCGCGCCGCCGCCAGCATCGCTTCGCGTCGTTCGGGAGGGAGCCGATGGAATCGTGGTGATGGCATGTACCGTTGGAGTGTACCGACGGTACACCCCGATGGTCAACCCGACGGGTGCAGCCCGTTTGGGGCGGCCTGGAGACGGCCGGGTCAGGCCTTCACCACTCGGTGCGCGTCACCACGGGCAGCTGCAGGGCACGCTCACGGTCGAGGTCGAGGTTGCCGACGTGGAGCGAGATGGGTGACTGCACCCACTTGTAGATGCTGATGGTGAAGAGCTTCACGAAGCGCGAGACGTAGGTCGCCAGCACGTCTTTCGGCACCTCGGGGAACATCGTCGTCACCGCCGTCACCACGTCGGCCGGCGACAGCTTCTCGCCCGCGAACAGGTGGAAGCACGCGTCGAGAATGGGGAAGGGCATGAGCTCGTCTTCGCCGACCTGATTCGGAGCCAGCTCCGGCCCCGCGGGCTTCGCCGTCACCGCCTTGATGCCCTGGTAGCCGTGTTTCTCGAAGAGGTAGTCGAGCAGGTACATCACCACCGTCTTCGGCAGGTTCGCGATGACCGCGAGCGCGCCCATGAGGTCGCCGCCGATGGTCGTGTAGCCGACGGCCTTCTCCGACATGTTGCCCGTCTGCAGGAACAGGCCGCCCGAGGTGTTCGCCCAGTTCCACATGCGCTGCGCCCGCAAACGCGCCTGAACGTTCTGCTGCGTGATGGGCGTGAGCTCCTTGCCGGGGCCGAGCATCTCCTTCGCGGCCGTCATCTCGCGCTCGAACGCCTCGTCGATGCTGATGACGGTGAAGCGCACGCCCAGCTCCTTCGCGATGAGCTCGGCGGCGTTGCGCGTGCCCTCCGACGAGTAGCGCGTGGGCATGTAGAAGGCCTCGATGGGCACGTTGGCGCGGCTCGCGTAGCGGTGCGCGATGAGCAGCGTGAGCAACGAGTCGCGGCCGCCCGAGAGCGCGATGCCGATGCGCGAGAAGCCCTTCGTCTTCTCGTAGTAGTCGCCGATGCCCAGCGACAACGCGTCCATCAGGTCTTCGCAGTACTGCTCCTTCGCCGACGGGCGCGTCTCTTTCCCCGGCAGGAAGAAGCTGCGGTGCGCGGGGAAGGGAAACGCGAGGCCCTCGCGCTTCGTCTTCACGCCCACCGTCACCACCGGCACCGCGGGCTCCCGCGCCGACCAGCTCTTGCGGTCGTCGCGCCACGTCGTGTTCTCCGTACGCAGGCGCATGGTGCGTTCGAGGTCCACGACGGCCGACGCGCACGTCTGGCGAAACCGCGGCAGCTCGAGCGCCATGCGCCCGTTCTGGTTCACGAAGCCGCCGCCGTCGAAGATGAGCCCGTCTTGCGCGCCGACCTGGTTCGCGTAGGCGATGGTGCACTGGTGGTCGCCTGCGCGGGTCGACACGAGCTCTCGTCGCGTGCCCTCGACGCCGATGCGAAACGGAGACGACGACACGTTGCAGATGAGCTCGGCGCCCGAGTACGCGCGGCGCTTCATCGGCCCGTCGGCGCTCCAGATGTCTTCGCAGACCTCGACGCCCACGAGGCCGAAGTCGCACTGAAAGAGGAAGTCGCCGAGCGGCACGCCGCGGTGGCTCTCTTTCATGCCGGGAATGCCGCGGGCGAACGTTCGGCCCTCGTAGAAGATGTTGTACGTGGGCAGCTTTTCTTTCGGCACCAGTCCCCAGACGGAGCCGCCGCCGACGACCGCCGCGCAGTTGTACCGCATGCCGGCGTGGGTCACCGCGACGCCCAGCACCGACACCATCGGCAGCGCCGCCGTCTCTTTCGTGAAGCGCTCGAGCTCGGCCCACTGCCGGTCGACGAAGGCCTGCCACTGCACGAGGTCTTCCGCGGGGTAGCCGGCGATGCACTGCTCGGGGAAGACGGCGATGCTCGTCTGCTGGCTCGAGAGCTCCTTCGCGAGCGTGATGGCGCGGTCGACGTTCGCGCCGAAGGCTCCGACCGTGGTGTTGACCGACGCCAGGCCGACTTTGACCAACCGCATGAAGACCTCCCGAGGTGAGCCGCGAGCGCAGTGTCTCCGACGTGGTGGCGGGGTGCATCACTGTTGTGCGCCGACGGGTGGATCGCCCGCGCGGCTTCGGGCAACACGTGCTCGTGACGAAGGCGCTCCTCACGGCGGTGCTGCTCTCCACGAACGCCGCTGGGGCGCGTGAGCGGGCCGTCGACCTCTCGGCGGGTGTGCAGGTGGAGTCGGTGCGCGACGACCTGCTCGTGCCGCTCACGTTCTCGGGCCCGGGCCTGTCACTCTCGGCCGGCCTGCGGTTGCCACTCGGGCCGGGCACGCTGCTGACGCGCCTGGGCTTCGGCTTCTCGGTCGTCTTCGACCGGCTCGGCTTCTTCGGCGGAGCACTGCGCTACGGCGTCGACGGCACCTGGCTCATGCCGCTGGGCGCGAACGTCGACCTCGGCCTCACGCTCGCGCTCGACACACGCGTCAACTACTTCTACCGGTGGGACGACGCGCACTCGTATTGGCTGGGCAGTCAGTGGCTCGGCCCCGCCGTCCGCGTGCACCGGCCGCTCGGCGCGATGCAGCTCTCGGTGCTGGCGCAGGCGGCGGCGATTGGCTTCGTCGGCCGGCCGCCGGCGCTCCGCTTCGTGAAGCAGGAGGGCGTCGACCGCTTCGCGTACTACTTCTCGACGCCGTACCTCGACGAGCGTTTCGTCGCCGTCGACCAACTGCAGCTCGTGCGCCTCGAAGCCACACTCACGACGGCGAGCGGCTGGGCGTTGCTCGTGCAACTGCGCGCGACCGCTACCCGGGTCTCTGCACCCACCTTCGCGCTCGGTGCGTCGGTCGGCGTCTCGAGGGCGCTGTCATGGTGAGAGCGCTGCTCCTCTCGTCCACGCTCCTTCTCGCCTGTGACGGGGCGCTCAAACACCGAGGCTCCACGACGCCCGAGCTGCTCGATGATGGCTGGCCCGTCGCCACCGTGGCGCAGAGCGGCCTCGACGCCGACGCCATCGAGCAGGTTCACCAGCGGCTCCTCGACGAGCGGCACTTTCCCGGGGTGCGCACCCTGCTCATCGTCAAAGACGGCGCCCTCGTCTCGGAGTTGCTGGTGCGAACGCCCGCCGACCGCGACCGGCCACACTCGCTCATGTCGGTGACGAAGAGCGTGACGTCGATGCTCTGGGGCATCGCGAGCGACCGGGGGCTGACGCCGCCGCTCGATACGCCGTTGTGCGAGGTGCTCGACGCTCCGGCGTGCGCGGGCCTCGCCGACGAGCGCAAACGCGCCATCACGCTGCGGCACCTGCTGATGATGCGCTCGGGGCTCGACTTCGAGAACGTCGACTTCTCGCGAGAGCAGTGGGTGGGCCGGCCAGCCGACCCGCTTCGCGCCATTCTCGACAAGCCGCTCTTCGCCGCGCCTGGCGAGCAGTTTCGATACCGCGACTGCGACCCACAGCTGCTGGGCTACGCGCTCGAGCGCCTGGTGGGTGAGCGCGAGGCGCGCTTCGCCGACGCCACGCTCTTCGGCCCACTCGGCATCGGCGACGTGGTGTGGAACAGCGGACCCATCGGCGAGAGCATGGCCGCACACGGGCTGTACCTGCGGCCGCGCGACCTCGCGAAGCTGGGGCAGGTGATGCTCGACGACGGGCGGTGGCAGGGGCGGCAGCTCGTCTCGCCGGCGTGGCGGAGCGCATCGACCCGCGCGCTCCAACCGTCGAACGACCCCTTCGACTACGGCTTCTACTGGTACGTGCTGACCGACGGCGCGGGCTTCGCCGCGTGGGGGAGCGGCGGCCAGTACGTGCTCGTGTTTCCCCAGAAGCGGTTGCTGTTGGTGATGACGAGCGCGCCCGACAGTGTTGGCTTCGAGGGGAGCCGGCTGGAAGAAGTCGTCGCGTTGACCGAAGCCATCTGGCGGTGACGGTCCTCCCATGCGCGTGACCGCGCTGGGGCTTCGCGCTACTCGTGCAGCGTGGACATCACGCTGCCGAAGGGCCTGCAGGCCGTGCTCGCCGACATCGTCGACCGCGAGCTCGCCGGCCGCATGGAGCGGGTCGCTCTCGCCGCCGCGCTGTGCATCGAGCACCTGCAGACCATCAACCTGTTGAGCCTCGAGCCGACCTCGGCCGAAGAAGGCAGCGCGGACCTGTCGTTGTGGGAGCAGATGGCTCCAGCCGTCGCCGACACGGTGGCCTCCATCAACGGGCTGTGCGACGTCATCGACCAGGAGTTCCCGGTGGGCAGTTCACGCTCCGGCCTCTACTCGTCCGAGAGCAGTGACGAGCGGGCCGAGGCCGAAGCGGCGCTGGTGTTTCGGGCCGTCGGAGCGCACCTCAAACGAGAGCTCGCGCAGGTGCGCGACATGGTGCGGCGGCCCGAGCTGATGGCCTCGCGCTGGGCGTTGCTGGAGGAGCTGCAGCGGCTTCGCGCGGACTTCAGGCGACGCGGTCTACCTCTCGGCGGCGGCGACGGCGGCGGTGCGGCGTGAAGACGTGGTGCCCGGCGCCAGCCAGGAGGTGCAGCGCGCGTTGCTGTACCGCTCGACCTCGGCCGACCTCGTGAAGCAGGTGCGTGCGCGGCTCGAGAAAGAGAACGAGCCGTTGCCGCGCCAGGTGGCGGCGCTCAAAGGCGACCTCGAGCTCTTCGCCTCGATGCCGGCGTGGCGGCACGTGCACGCAGGGCCGAAGCGGCACCTGTTGATGGTGAAGGACTTCTTCTCGCGTGAAGGGCTCGACCGGCAGACGCTCGTCGACGCGGTGTCGCCGTTGCTCGACACCCTGGAGGACCTCGCCGCCGAGCTGACGCGTGAGGTGCTGGCCTCGCACGACCTGCAGGTCTTCTCGGAGGCGAGCTTCCGCCTCGAGCAGGCGCAGCTGCACGTGAGGCTGGGAACCGGCGCCGAAGGCTGGGCGTTACAGACGGCGCTGTCGCTCGTCGACAAGCTGCGCGGGCACGACGAGACGCTCGACGCCGTGTCGCGGCGGCTCAAGAAAGACCTGGAGCGCGATGACGCCGCGGTGCTCGCGGCTGGCGTCGACGAGCTGCGCGCGGCGCTACGACGCATGGCGCTCTGAACGCGCATCAAATCGGGCGCCCTCGAATACCTTTCCGTGCGTTGTTCGCCCGTGCATCGATTGCTCCCTGGTCTCTTCGTCAGCCTGCCCGCGATGGCGGCGCTGCCGATCTTTCAAGCCGAGTTCGTGACGGCTGTGCGGCGTGTTCAATTCTGGCCACGCGTCACTCACCCACCAGCGCCCGATCAGCGTCTCGGCGGGTGAGCCGGTGAAGTCTGCTGATGAGGCCGTGGCGTCGCTTCCGAGGTGACGTGCCGGTAGGTTCGAGGCGGTGCGTACCTGGAAGCGACTCGCGTTCGTTGCGGGCCTGAGCGGTCTGCTTCTCGCGTTCGTCTGGTGGGGGCGTCGCGCTCCGGTCGAGGCTCCAGCTTCCGCCCCAGTCGTGACACCTGCGGCGGTTGTTCGAGAGCGCAACGTCGCGCTTGCCCCACCTGCGTTGCTCCCGCAGTCGCCTGCGCCTGTTCGAGAAGAGACGCTCGTCGAAGGCCAGATCCTC
>JAACJQ010000391.1 GCA_016879935.1 Archangiaceae bacterium
CCAACTGACCGAGACCCTCGCGGTCGGCCACCGCGTCGGCGACGTCCTCGAAGGCGAGCGCCGCTTCGGAATCATCGTCAAGGCTGCCTACCCCTTCACGGGCGACCTCGAGCCGCTCAGGGCGCTCCCGCTGCACTCTGTCACCGGACAGGTGGTGCCGCTCGGAGACGTGGCTGACGTGGAGTTCAAGACAGGCCCGGCGCAGGTGAGCCGCGAACGGCAGTCGCGCCGCGTCACGGTGGAGTTCAACGTTCGAGGGCGCGACTTGCTCTCAGTCGTGAAAGAGGCACAGGCCATCACGGCCACCGTCACGCTCCCCGTCGGCTACCGCGCCGAGTGGGGCGGCCAATTCGAGAACTACCTCGACGCGAAGGAGCGCCTCACCATCGTCGTCCCGCTCGCCCTTGCGCTGATTCTCTTTCTGCTGTGGCTGACGTTTCATTCGATGAAAGAGGGGCTGCTCATCTTCCTCAACGTGCCCTTCGCCATCGTGGGCGGCGTCATCGCGCTGTGGGTGCGCGACATCCCCTTCTCCATCTCTGCGGGCGTGGGCTTCATCGCGCTCTTCGGGGTCGCCGTTCTCAACGGGCTCGTCCTCGTCTCCTTCGCGCGTGACCTCGAGGCGAAGGGGGTCTCGCGCTTCGAGGCCATGAAGCAAGCAGCGGAGGGGCGCCTGCGCCCTGTCCTCATGACGGCGTTGGTGGCGTCGCTCGGCTTCATTCCCATGGCGCTCTCCACGGCGCCCGGGGCCGAGGTGCAGCGCCCGCTGGCCACTGTTGTCATCGGAGGGTTGGTGTCGGCGACGCTGCTGACGCTGTTCGTGCTGCCGGCCATCTACACGTGGCTTGGTCGAGCGAAGGCCGCGACTGCCCCGCCCGAGCCCACCCAGGAGCCGACATGAGCAAGCGAAAGGTCGAGTTGGACGTCGTCTTGCCAAGCGACGCCGCCCAATGTGCGGCGTGCACGAAGCGCCTGCTCGCTTCCGTCTCTGCGCTTCCCGGCGTGAAGTCCGCGCACATCGACGTCGATGACGCCACCCACCCAAAGCTCTGCCTTCACTACGAGCCGTCTTCGGTGCGACTCAGCGACCTCGAGTCGCTCGTCGAGGCCGCCGGCGCGGCGTTGAGGGGGCGCTATGCGCACCTCTCGACCCCGGCCGTCGGGTTGCGCCACGAGCGACAGGCCCGACTCGTCGAGGGGCTGCTTGTTCGTCAGCCGGGGGTGCTCCACGCCTCAGTCGCCTTCGGCTCCCGGCGCCTCTTCGTCGAGTTCGACCCGACGAAGACGAATCGCGAGACGCTCCTCCGTGTTGCGTCGAAGGCCGGCATCGCCTCGTACACCGAGTCGGCGGCGCCCGCAGCGGCGGCGACGGAGCACGACGACCACGAGCACGAGCACGGCGGCCCCTTCGGAGAGCGGACGGAGCTCGTCTTCAGCCTTGCCTGTGGCGCGCTGACCGCCATTGGCTGGAGCCTTGAGAGGGCAGGTGTGGCAGCGGTCGTCACCACCACGCTCTTCGTGCTCGCGTACGCCCTCGGGTCCTGGTTCACCTTCAGGGAAGCCATCGTCGCCCTCCGGGCGCGCAAGTTCGAGATCGACTTCCTCATGCTGCTCGCCGCCGTGGGTGCAGCCATCCTCGGAGAGTGGTTCGAAGGCGCTCTCCTTCTCTTCCTCTTCACTCTGGGACACGGGCTCGAGGGCTACGCGATGCGTCGGGCGAGGAACGCCATCGGCGCCCTGGCGAAGCTCGTCCCGGACAGGGCGCTGCGCATCGACGACGCCGGTCGCGAGGAGGAGGTGGCAGTGGCCGAGCTCGTCGTTGGAGACCGCATCCTGGTAAAGCCCAACACGCGCATCCCCGCCGACGGGTTCGTCTGCGCGGGCTCGAGCAGCGTGAATCAGGCGCCCATCACGGGCGAGAGCGTCCCCGTCGATAAGAGAGCTGTCGCCGACCTTGGCGCCGCGTTCGCCGCTCCCGAATCGCTCAGTGCTGAGCACCGCCTGTTCGCTGGCACCATCAACGGGACGTCCGCGCTCACCGCTGTGGTGACGAAGGCCGCCAGCGACAGCACGCTCGCGCGGGTCGTGAAGATGGTCGCCGAAGCCGAGACCCAGAAGTCGCCCACGCAGCAGTTCACCGAGCGCTTCGAGCGGGTCTTCGTGCCCATCATCCTTGTTGGCGTCGGTGCCCTTCTCTTCGCCTGGGTCGTCGTCGACGAGCCCTTCTCGCAGAGTTTCTACCGTGCCATGGCAGTGCTCGTCGCCGCGAGCCCGTGCGCGCTCGCCATCGCGACACCGAGCGCGGTCCTGGCGGGTGTCGCTCGTGCGGCGCGTGCTGGCGTGCTCGTCAAGGGCGGCTCTCATCTCGAGTCGCTCGGGCTCGTTCGCGCGATTGCGTTCGACAAGACGGGAACGCTCACGGAAGGAAAACCGCGACTCACCGACGTCGTCGCGGTCGATGGCGCTTCCGAGGAGGAGTTGCTCGCGGTCGCAGTCTGTGTCGAGAAGCAGTCCGACCATCCACTCGCGAGCGCGATTGTGGAGGGCGCGCGCACATGGCGCTTCCCCTTGCCAACGTTCGAGGCGTCGAGCGTTGAGGCTGTCGTCGGCTACGGGGTGCGCGCCACCGTCGCTGGCGCGGAGGTGTCTATCGGCAAGCCCGGTCTCTTCACTCGCGACGGCGTTCTCCCTCAGAGCGTGACTGCCGCCGTGAGCAAGCTGCAGGGCGATGGGCGCACGGTCATGGTGGTCCGTTCGGGGCAACGCTTCCTCGGGGTGCTCGGCGTGATGGATACCCCACGCGAGAGTGCAGCTGCAGTCGTGGCGCAACTGCACGCCCTCGGCATCGAGCAGACCATCATGTTGACCGGTGACAACCAGCGCGTAGCGGACGCCGTCGCGAAGCATGTCGGTATTCGAACCGCCCGTGGCGACCTGCTTCCGGAGCAGAAGGTCGCGGCCATCGCGGAGCTGGCACGGTCCCAGAGCAAGGTCGCGATGGTGGGCGACGGCGTGAATGACGCCCCTGCGATGGCCAACGCGACCGTCGGCATCGCCATGGGTGCAGGCGGCTCTGATGTCGCGCTAGAGACCGCCGATGTCGCGCTGATGGCGGACGACCTCCGCGCGTTGCCCTTCGCGGTCGGGCTCAGTCGCGCAGCGCGGAACATCATTCGTCAGAATCTCTGGGCCAGCCTCGGCATGGTGGCGTTCCTCATCCCCGCGACCATCTTCGGCTTCGCCAAAATTGGAGTCGCGGTCGCCCTCCACGAGGGCTCGACTCTCCTCGTCGTGCTCAATGCGCTCCGCCTCCTTGCCTACGCGGAGAAGCCGTGATGGCCGATGGGCCCCGGTTTCTTCTTCCTGGCGGCATTCTCGTTCTGGGACCGCAGCTGAGTCTGTTCGTACCGCCAGCGCTGTACTCTTGCCTCGACGAGAGGCCCTCAGAGTGAGCGGAACCGATTGGGGCGGCCGACTCGTGATCTCGCCGGGTCGCCTGCTGTATGTGGGGCCGGCGGCGACCGCGGAGCGCCACGCGCACCACGCCATTCAATTCGTGGTGGGCTTGGAGGCGAACGTCTCGCTGAAGCTGGACAAGAAGTCCCTCTCCCGTCAGGCGACGGTGGTCTGCTCCGGAGCTGCTCACGCCTTCGATGCAGGCGGCAGACGCATCGCCCTGCTTCTCGTGGACTCGCACGATGCAAGAGTCCGTGCCACTGCGAAGACGCTTCACGGCGAGGAACTCGGTCCGCACCTCGAGGTGGCGGAGGTTCCTTCCACGGAGTGGGAGGCCCCTCGGCTCATGGGCTGGGCGGAGTCCATCTTGAAACACCTTGGGCTCGGCGCTGAACGTGGGCTGGTCTCGGGAGCCACGCAACGCGCCCTCCGCTCGCTTGAGGAATCGCTCGACGCGGTCCCGCGCCTCGGGGTCGCGGCCCGGCATGCACGCCTCTCACCGAGCCGTTTGAGCCACCTCTTTCGTGCCGAGGTGGGCCTCCGCATACCTCGCGATAAACCAACCCCTCTTTAGTCCTAAATCTGGTCACCTCAACCGGAATCGCACCGTCCAGCTTCACCGGCCTTTCCGCGAATCAGGGGGTTGCGCGTGCCGGACCTGGACGGCTCTTCGAATTCGCACCGTCCAGTCGCGAATGCCGCCCCACTACATTGAATCGAATGCCAGTCATGACCGGCCTGGCAAAGCCCCGTCTCCGACTTTCCGGGACAAGCGCCAGCTCCTCTGAGAACCGGACCCGCGAGCCGAACTCAGCGGCCAGCTCTCTGCGATGGGTCGGACTCTCGCGAGGGCCAGGATGCGTGCGTCCTAGCCCAGCACTTCGTTGAAGAGCACGAGCATCGGCTTGCCGGTAGCGCGCGGCCACGAGCCTCTCCCAACTCCACGGGGTTGTTGCCGCCAGCATCAGGGAGAGGGCCATGCCTGCTCTACGCCGCGGCCTCGCCTCGGGTTGCTCACGTCGCGCTGACGAGGCTGCACGGGGCGCTTGGCGCACACCCGCGGAGGCGTTCCACTCGCGCGTTCATTCGGTGTCGAACCCACGCCGCAAACAACCAGGCTCGAAAGCCTGACAGGTTCTGTCCCGTCCGCGCATAGAACGCGTCTGGGTCGGAGAAGACGCCGAAGTCCTGATTCACGCCAGTCATCTGAATCGACGTTGGCTCTCCGCGGAACTCGATGGCTGGGTTGGCGAGGTCGTCAGTGCCCACGCCGTAGCCAATGAGCGGCCCCGAGGAACGTTCCAGATGGGTTGTGACCCCTGACAGGTAGGCCCTATCGAGAATGACGCCTTCCAGCGCGACCCAACGCTCCTCGAACCAGACCTCGGCCCACGAGTGAATGATGTTGGTCGGCGCCAATCGATAGAACAGGCCAGTCACCACGCCGAGCTGCAGCCTCTTGTCGATGGTCGCTCCGTGCACGCGACATGGGACGCCTGTCGCACGCAGCAACGCCATCAACAGGCTCGTCTTGGTATTGCACTGGCCGTAGCCGTCGCGCAGGACTTCGGATGCGGGAATCGAGTCGGTTCTGTTGTATCCAAAAGGAATTTCGTCGCGGACGAATGAATAGATGGCTGTGATTCGAGGCTGTGTGTCGAGCTGTCGCCAACCGCGCGCTGTGACGAGTTGGTCGATGGTCGGCGTGTCGAAGTCGAGAATAGGAGTCGAACGAGTGTGGGTGGAAGGATCGCTGGTCATGGGGTCTCCGCAGTTGCCTTCCATCAATACGGAGACTCCACGCCCGGCGCTTGAACGTTGCTGCTACGAAACGCGCGGCCATGCCTGCTCGATCATCGGGAGAACGACTGAGGGCGACAGTCCAAAGTGGCGGCGAAACGTTCGGGAAAAATGGGCGCCGTCACTGAAGCCCGCGATCACTGCACACTCGGTCATGGACGCTCCTCGCGCAGCAGCCTCGGCGGCTCGGCGAAGTCGAGCCCAGAGCACGTAGCGACGAAATGGGAGCTGAAGGTCTCCGGTGACCAACCGGAATCACCTCGAAAGTGAGCGACAGCCCTAAGGAGAACCAGTTGGGTCGTCGTCATTCTGGCTACGTTCTCACGAGTGGCGCATCGCGCCCTTTGCGGCACGTTGCGGGCGAAGGGCAGCAAGATGGCGCAGACCGCCGCTCGAGCGGAACGTGCAGGAGTCGAACCTGCCTCTCCTTTCGGAGTTCACCGCGTAGCAGACGGGCTGGCACCCACGAGCCAGATGACGCTCCAGGTGCGGAGAGCGGATGGCACGATCCCCAGCCCCTTGCGGGACTGCGCCGCTTTCCAGGCGGGCCGCCGACCAGTCAGCGTTCACTCTCCAATGCGGAAGGCGGAGGACTCGAACCCCACGCCCGTGAAGACGCCCACTCACTTCGAATGAGGTCTGGCGCCATCGCCAGTTCACCTTCCATGTCTCGAATTGCGGGAGTCGGACTCGAACCGACGGCCTCCGGGGTATGAACCCGGCGATCTGCCACCTGATCTACCCCGCGATGAATCACATCAAGGCGGCAGGAATTGAACCTGCGATCTCTCGCTTCCGACGCGAGCGCGATACCACTTCGCTACACCCTGTTCACGACAAGGGCCCTCTGGGAGTCGAACCCAGCTCCTGCCGCTTAACAGGCGGCCGCAATCCCGGACATGCCAAGAACCCACTTGATGCCGCCGCTCTGAAACTGAGCCACCCGCCGGTCTGAAACTGATCCACCCCTCAACAGGGGCGCTTGCCGGGCAAAGCCCGGTC
>JAACJQ010000392.1 GCA_016879935.1 Archangiaceae bacterium
CACCGCGCCGCCAGTTCGACCCGCGCTGGAACGCGACCGAGCCCACCCTCACCGCACGCTTCGACGGCTTCCTCGACGGAAACTCCGCGCCCATCTACGCCCCGCGCGCGAGCATTCACCTCACCGCCACACGCAGTCAGGGCGCCTCCGGCATCACGCCACACGTCGGAGGCGGCTTCGAGCTCACCTGGAGCGAGTCCTTCATCGTTCCCGTGCAGCGATAGCGGAGGACTATGGTCGGCCGCATGGCCTCAGACCTGATTCCCCCGGAGCTGACCCTCTCGTTCTTCGAAGAGCTCGCCCGCTCGGCGGGTGGCGAGATTCGCAAGACCTTCCGCTTCAGCGGCGTCGCGGCCGAATACAAAGACGACGGCACGCCGAACCGCACGCCCGTCACCGTCGCCGACAAACAGGTCAACGCGGTCGTCATTCAGAAGCTGCGCGCCCGAATGCCAAGCCCCACCTTGAGCATCACCGGCGAAGAGCAGAGCGATCAGCGCCGCGGCGCCCGCTACGAGATCTTCATCGACCCCATCGACGGCACGTTCCCCTACGCGGCCGGCATTCCCGTCTCGACGTTCATGATCGCGCTCGTGACGGACAACCAGCCCCAGCTCGCCTGCATCTACGACCCGTTCGGCGATCAGCTCTTCTCGGCCCAGCGCGGCCTCGGAGCGACGCTCAACGGCAAGCGCATCTCCGTCGCAACGCACACGACGTTCAGCGCGCAGACCATCATCGGCAGCGTCTGGTGGAACACGTCTCCGTTCAACGTCGGCCAGCTCGCGGGCCTGCTCCCGATCACCACGAACGCGTCGATCATCAACCTGCTCTCAATTGGCTACATGGGCGCGAAGGTCGCCTCGGGAGAATTCGCCGCCACCCTCTTCCCCGGCCACAACGCGCACGACACCGCTGCGCTCCATCTGCTCGTCGAAGAGGCCGGCGGCGTGGTGACCGACATCATGGGCAACCCGCTCGACTACTCGAAGCCGCTCAAAGGCCACATCGCGGCCAACAAGGCGCTCCACGCGCAGCTCGTCGACCTGGTGCGAAAGTTCAACCCGCCCGTGCGGTGATCACCGGCAATTGCCGACTGACGTTTCCTGACACTGCCCGGCGTCGATCATCGCGAGCGCCGCGTTCCGCGAGATTCTCGAACACACGGTCGTGCACACGCCGCAGCTGGGCCCGACGAAGCAGACCTGCTTGCCCTCGATCTCGTGCGACACCCGGCACCACACCGGGCAATCGTTGTCGCCACAGCCCGCGAAGATCAGCGCGATGACGGCGATCGCCTTCACCACGCGAAGTGCGGAATCGAGATGACGCGATCACTGAGCGTCACCGGCCGGCCCGAGTGATCCGTCGCCAGGTGCACCGGCAGACAGCTCGGGAACCGCGTCGCGTAGTCGTTCACGTGGGTCGGCTCGTTGTCGAACGCCGCGAGCACCGGGCCCATCTCTTCGAGCAACTGGTGGGCGACGCGCTTGTACGCATCATCGCTCTCACGCAGCGTCGGCTTCATCATCAGCGCCACCGTGCCGCCGGGAACGGGCATGCCACAGCGGGCCATGGCCTCGATCGATCCCGCGCGCATCTCTTCATGCCGGCCGGTCACGTAGACGAGCTTCGCGCCGGTCTTCACGCACGCGTTCAAGAACCGCGGAGCCCCGACGATCTCGATGTCGTCCTTGCAGTACGGGCTCGTGAAGAAGCGCGCTCCCCAGAAGTTCTTCAGGTCGCGGTGAATCGACTCCGCGTCGGCCTCGCTCACGCCCACGGCCGTGCACGCGTGCTTCAGGTCCCACCCGTTGGTGAAGTGGAACTGCTGCACCTTCGTGAGCGCCGGCAGGTTCTTCTGCGCGCCGTACTCCCGCACGATGCGCGCCTGACGCGGCCGGTTGTCGAACACCGTCGAGTCGAGATCGAACACCAGCACGCCCTTGCCCTGCGATTGAGCGGCGAGCTCGAGCGTGCGCTCGAGGGTCTTGTGCCAGTCGACGGCGATGCGGTGCGCGAACTCGTTCATGGGGGCGCGGCGCTTAACTCAATCGGATCTGCCGCGCTACGGGCCACCACGGTGCTCTGCGTCAGGTCTCGACCTGGCCCGTCAGCAGGCCCGCGAGCTCGCCCGTCTTCGTCTTGCCGACGATGAACGTCGAGATGCTGATCTCTCCGAAGCGGTACACCTGAAGGTCGGTGAGGTTCGCGTTGAGCGCCGCCTTGAGCTGGCTGAAGCGCTGCCCCATCGCGATGGAGTCGGGATCGTTCGGGTCGACGTTGTTGATGATGCGATCGAGGAACGCGTTGCCGTCGCTCTGCTCGACGTGGGTCTTGCCCGCGAGCGCGACCTCCGACGGGTCGACGTACATCACGCTGGGCATCAAGGCGTCGTGCTGCGCGCCGAGCTGCGCGCGAATGACGTCAGCCGTGATCGGCCCAGTCAGCGCCGTGCCCTTGAGGAACTTGAAGCTCGCGTCGGTCTCGCTCGGCATCCACAGATTCGCCGTGGCGGTCTCGAGCGCCGCCTGCACCTGCGGCAACACGCTCGGGCCAACCGGAGTCGTTCCCGGAGCCGGCTTGCCCCGCAGCATGAAGAAGTCTTCGACGAGATCGGCCGGCAGCTTCGCGCCGTCGGCCAGCGAGAGCCGCTTGTCGGGGCCGGCCGCCTGCTCCGCCGCACGCTGCGCGTAGGCCGACATCTCTTTCGTGATCACCTCGACGCTCACCGACTTCTTGCCGGTCGTCTGCAGGTAGTTCACCGCGTTGTCCGCGAACGCCTTCTCAGGGCCCGTCGAGGCCGCGAGCTTCTTCGCCTCGTTCAGCGTCAGGCGCCCATCTTTCCCTGCGGCCTTCTTCACGGCCTCCTTGAAGTCGGCGGTCCAGGTCTCGGTGAACGTGCGAACGGTGGGCGTGTTGGGAATGCGAGGCATGCACCATTGTCGACGAAGATGTCGCAAGGTTGCCTACATGCAGACAACCCGTCTTTTCAGGGCATTACATGCGTCGGACGCGCGGCGATGGGCGGAATCGACGGCACCATCACCTTCGAGCCCGACGTCGAGATCTCGCTCATGCGCTTGATGCCGTTTCGATCGAGCACGAGGCGAACGAGCTTCACGGTCGTGTGCTGGTGTTTGCCGTCATCGACCGAGAACCGGAACGCGACGTCGACGCGATAGGCCTTCGAGGCGCGCAGCTTCTCGACCGAGAAGTCCTCGAGGTCGACGTAGTCGAGCGTGTAGTCGGGGTCGTCCATGTCGTGGAGCATGCGATCGACGTTCACGCGAATGATGTCGGTCACGCCCGAGACGATGCCGTCGGCGATGCGCGGCAGCATCTCTGACTCGAGGACGATCTTCTTCCGATACCGAATCACGCTCTCGGGCAGCTCGCCCTGCGCGGCGGTGATCAGATCGTCTTGCGCGCGGAGCTTCTGCACTTCGGGGTCGACCTGCGGCGCGAAGTCGATCTTCTCGCGACAGATGCCGACGTCGTCGTGCGTGACGGGGTCGAGAATGCGCGTCTCGCGCTCGTAGAGGTACTTGCCGGCGTAGCTCGCAGCGAGGCGGCGAAGGCCTTCCTTGATGCGATCCTTCAGCATGTAGCCGATGACGGCGATGACGAAGAAGTTGAACGACACCTGCGGGTACCGGTTCTGCGCGAACAGACCGACGCCGAGCGCGAACGCCATGGCGAGACCGGCCGCGAGCGCGAACAACACCTCTTCCCACGCCTTCCTCGGGCTCGAGCGCTGCACCTCGAGGAAGAGAATGTTCATGCAGAACTTCTTCAGGAAGCCGATGCGGTGCGTGTACTCCTCGTTGTCGGAGTCGGGCGCGATCACCGACGCGTAGCCGCGCTGCTTGCGGTAGCTCTCGTCGGAGATCACCACGTCCATCATCTCGCGGCGCAGGTCCGAATAGACGCCCGTGCGCGGCATCGCGTCCATCTGCACGACGATGCGGCGGAAGAAGTGCTCGACCAGCAGCGAGAGGTACTCGTCGACGAGCCGCAACGACGCGAGCGACTTGTCGGTGAGCGTGTACTTCTCGGCCAGCACCGCCGTCGTGGTGCGAAACCGCTGCAGGATCTTCTGGGTCGCGTCGATGGAGCGCCGCCCCAACCGCTGCAGCTCTTCACCCGCGATGGCCTCGGTGCCCGCCGAGAGCCGGCCGCAGTGGTCCTTCATGCCCTTCGAGAACCGCCGCAGCGCGCCGCGCAGCACGCAGCCCAGCATCTTCGCGTCGTAGACGACCTCACGCTCGGGTCCGAGCACGCCGAACGTCACGCGCTGCTCGAGCTGCACGAGCGGTGAGTGATCGCCCGTCAGCAGCTCCTCGAACGAGAGCACCGGCGTCTTGAAGCGAACGTAGTTGTGCAGGTCGGCGTAGAAGTCTTCGCGCGGGTAGGTGTCTGGCGTGATGTTGAGCGCGCGAGGGACGAAGAAGGTCGCCTCGACCAGGTACTCGCTCTCATCGTCAGTGCCGCTGGGCTGGTATTCGAGCTTCAGCTCGAACTGCTTGCGGTCATGAATGTCGAGCTTGGTCTCGAAGAGCTCTCGACTGCTTCCGTCGTCTGCCACGTTGGTGAACTCTACGTGACAGCCGTGTGACGCACAACTCGACGAACCAACGAATTCGGGGGGCTAGCGTGACACCAGCCGTTCGTTGACGCCTTTGGAGGCGTGTGAGACGAGCGCCCCGCTTTCCCGAGGGGACGTGCCCATGCCCGGCTGGCTGTCGAACCTGGTTCCGATCGTGCTCCTGCTCGGAGTGATCGCGCTCGTGCTGTGGCGGTTGCCCAAGGTCGATCTCGGGCACTCCGAAGCCTTCAAGGTGCGCCGCTTCTGGAACTGGTTTCCCCTCGGGCTGACCTACGCGTTCCTCTACTTCGGCCGGTACAACGTCAACGCCCTCACCTCGGCGCTCGGCTCGAAGACCGACAACAAGGCGTTCGGCATCATCTTCGCGGCCGGCACGCTCGTGTACGGCATCTCGTTCGTCATCAACGGGCCGCTCACCGACAAGCTCGGAGGCCGCTTCACCACGCTGCTCTCGGCCGGCGGCGCGGCGGTCTCGAACCTGCTGATGGCCGGCCTCGTGTACCTGAACGTGGCGCAGGGCGTGGTGCCTCCAGGCGGCCTCGTGCTGTGGCTCGCGATTCTCTACAGCCTCGACATGTACTTTCAGAGCTTCGGCGCGGTCTCGATCGTCAAGGTCAACGCGGCGTGGTTCCACGTGCGCGAGCGCGGCGTGCAAGGCGGCGTGTTCGGCATTCTGATCTCGCTGGGTATCTACTTTGGCTACGACTGGAGCCGCGCGATCGCCAAGGGCATGCCCACCTCGCCGTGGATGGTGGCGTTGATTCCCGGGCTCGTGCTGCTCGGCGCGACGATTCTCTCGTTCTTCACCGTGCAGGACTCGCCGGGCGACGCGGGCCACAAGGACTTCGACGTCGGAGACGGCGCCGCGGCCGACCCGACGAATCAGCTCTCGGCGCCCGCGCGTGAAGAGGCCTCGCAGGTGCTCCTGCTCGTGCTGCTCGCGCTGGTGTGGTTCGCCGTGAGCCAGGGCGCAGGGCTGTTCGGCGTGACGTGGGTGCCGGCGACGCTCGGCGCCTTCGCGGTGGCCGCCGTCGCGGGCTTCTTCCTGCTGCCCGTCACCCAGCGCGCGGCGGGCACCGACGTCGTCGCCGTCTTCGTGCGCATGCTCTCGAACCCGGTGATCATGATCATCGTCGCCATCGAGTTCTGCACCGGCTTCCTGCGAAACGGCGTGATGTCGTGGTACCCGAAGTTCTCGGAGTCGGTCTCGCTCTCGAACGACTTCGTCTCGAAGAACTGGGGCCTGCTGCTCTGCTGCTTCGGCATCGTCGGCGGCATGATGGCCGGCGTCATCTCGGACAAGGTCTTCCACTCCCGCCGCGGGCCCGTCGCGTCGGTGCTCTACGGCGGCATCACGCTCGGTGCGTTCGCGATGTACGCGCTGATCGGCTCTCCGCTCGTCGGCTGGGTGCTGGTGTTCATGGCGCTCAACTACGTCGGCGTGCACGGCATGCTCTCGGGCACGGCCAGCGCAGACTTCGGCGGCCGCAAGAACACCGGCGTCGCGGTCGGCATCATCGACGGCTTCGTCTACCTGGGCACGGGTCTGCAATCGCTGCTCGTCGGCTTTCTGCTGCCCGAAGGTGACCTCGCGAAGATTCCTGCGAACTGGATCAACTGGCCACGCGCGATGGTGCCGATGGCCGTGATTGGCCTCATCCTCTGCACGCGCGTGTGGAACGCGAAGCCGAAGGCCGGCGCTGCTGCGCATTGATGAGAGCCGCGTGCTGGCTGCTGTTCCTGCCGGCCTGCGTGATGCGCGGTGTCTTGCCAGTCGAAGGGAGCGCTCGCGCGAAGGTCGGTGACGACGTTCCCCGGACCGTTCGGTGTGAGACAGGCTCGGTCCCCATCGAGCTCGAGAACTGGCGCGCGGCGGTCGAACGATCGGGCGCTGCCCACGTGCTCGTCGACTCGGCCACGCTGACGTGCCGCACCGTCGTCGTCGGTGTTCAGCCCGTCGTCGTCGGCAGCAACACGCCGTCGATCATCACGCTGCAGCAGACCGAGCTCGAGCTTCGGGTGGAGCTGCGCTGGCAGCTGGAGCGCGCCTGCGTTCGCGAGCGCTGGCTCGGCGTGTCGCGCTGGCGGGTGACTCGAGAAGACGATCTCGTCGAGCTCGGCGCGCAGGTCTGGGCGGCGCTGCGGGAAGCGGCCGCGAA
Source organism: Archangiaceae bacterium (assembly GCA_016879935.1). GTDB lineage: Bacteria > Myxococcota > Myxococcia > Myxococcales > Myxococcaceae > Xiheimicrobium. Next base: position 6,769 of record JAACJQ010000392.1, read on the forward strand.
CGCCCAGCTCGACTCGCAGGCGCGGCTCCCATGCCCCTCGCCGCTCTGACGAGGGCAACGCCCCACGCCGATTCGGCCCCGATTGAAATTTCAACGCGTTATTTGCCCGCAAACAGATGGAGCTTGATCGTCCTCAAAGCGGGCGGTTCGCTTGCCGGGCGACACTCCCGTCACCTTCAGCAAGGACCTCCCATGACCGTCGAGCTGCAAACGCGAGTCTTCGACCGTAACGAGCCAGTGGCAGACCTCGTGCTCGAGCACTCGGCCATCGCGCCGGTGCTGAGGCGGCATCACATCGACTTCAGCATTCGCGGCAACCTCACCCTCGAGCAGCTCTGCGAGCTCAACGGCATTCCGGTCGAGGTGGTGATCTCCGATCTCGAGCAGGCCGTGAAGAAGCCCGACCTGCACCCGATCACCGATCCGCGCGCGATGTCTCCGGCGGCGCTCATGTTCTACATCGTGTCGCGTCACCACGCGTACCTGCGCGACGTACTGTCGATCTCTGCTGGCCTGGCCCTGAAGGTCGAACGCGTTCACGAAGGCCGCAACGCGCCGCTCAAGCGCATTCGCGAAGTGGTGCACGAGCTGCGCAGCCTGCTCGAGCCGCACATCGAGCACGAAGAGGTCGTGCTCTTCCCATCACTGCTCGAGAACTCGTTGTCGCCCGAAGAGCTGGTGCGCGAATCGAAGGCGTCGAAAGAAGATCACGAGCGCACCTCGAACCTGTTCTCCGAGCTGCGGCGCCTCACGAACGACTACACGCCGCCCGAGTGGGCCTGCTCGTCGACCCGTGGCCTGTTCCATCAGCTCGAAGGCCTCGAAGCCGACACCCTCGAGCACGTACACCTCGAGAACTTCGTGCTCTTCCCGCGTCTGGCCGCACTGCGACGCACCTGATGAACGTCAAATCGGGCATGATGGGCCCATGATGTCGCGTTGGGCCGTGCTCCTCTTCGTCGTCGCTTCGGTGACTGCCCGCGCAGACCCGCGCTCAGACTTCACGACCCTGTCTGAGACCGAGCGCCGCGAGGTGGTGAAGGCCACCGCACGCGAAGAGCTCGAGCGGATCATGAAAGAGACGCCGCAGTCGAAGCTGCTGGCGATGGGTCAGCGCATCATCTCGAGCGTCAACACCTACTCGTACCGCATGCAGAAGCAGGAGCGCGTGAAGGGCGAGCTGTTGCCGCAGCAGATCATCGACGTCTACGTGCGCGAGGCGCCGTTCGCCGTGCGGCTGCACTACGTCAAGGGGCCCGGGGCGGGACGAAAGCTGGTCTTCAACCCCTCGGTACGCGCCGAGGAGTTTCGGGTGAAGGAAGCCGGCTTTCTCTCGGTGGCCGGCGCGATCTGGCTGAACGTCGACAGCTCGTTCGCCAAGTCAGACAGCAACCACACCGTTCGCGAAGCCGGCATCGGCCCGCTCGTGGGGCGCCTCGTTCGTGACACCGAACGCTCGAAGCCGCTGGGTGGCTTCACGATGGTGCCCGAGGGGTGGAACGAAAAGGGCGAGTACTGCGCCTCGTACCTGTCGCCTCCGGCTTCACCACCGTTCGACTACGCCAGAACTCGCATCTGCACCGATCTGCTCTCGGGCGTGCCCATGCAGGTCGACGGTTACGGCACGAAGGGCGAGCTGCTCGAGATGTGGCACTTCTCGGACTTCAAGCCCGACACCTTCCCGAACGAGTTCTTCGACCCCGACAAGGCGCGGTTCTAGCCCTTCAGCGACTCGACCCAGGCCTCCGAGAGGCCGGCCGAACGCGCGCCCCGCTCGAGGGCTTCGACGAAGCGCTGGCTCACCGGACCGTCGAGCGACTTGCGCTGCGGGTTCGTGGTGAAGGCGATCGCCTCCACCGTCGCGCCCGAGGCGAGCTTCACCTGCACGGGCTTCTCGACGCACATGCCCGTCACGGCGCCTTCCTTGTGCTGAATGATCGGCCAGTCCTTCTCGGCGATCTCGAAGACGACGCCGCACACGCGCGCGCCCTTCGCTTCGGTCAAGCCAGCCACCCGGCCACCCCACCAGCGCGAGGGGAAGTCGTAGACGAGCGAGAGATCGGCGGCTTCGGCGAGCTCACCCTTCGGCAGATCGAAGAACTGGTAGCTGTGCTGCTCACGCCACTCGAGGAAGGCCTCACGATCGAGGATCGTCGAGTACGCGAAGTAGCGCTTGATGCCCTGCCCCGCCGTGTCGCGGGCCTTCATGACGATGTCGTAGTGCGCGTCCATGGCGGCTTGATGCCGACGGTCGCGCCCCGACGCAAGCTCTACCCGCGAAAGCGCTCGAACATCGCGCCCACGTCGAAGCGTGAGGTCTTGAGGAAGATCGTCAGCGCGGTCTCGGTGGCCTCGGCGACCGACTCCATCTTGCGAATGCGCTCGATCTTCGGCTTCGGCGTCGCGGGGTCCTGCTCGGCCAGCTTCCTCGCCTCGGCGAGATCGGCGCGAATGCGCGCGATGAAGGTGAACTCACGCTCTTCGATCACGCGGCGGGCCATCTGCATGAGATCGGTCTCGGCGCGGTAGTGCCACGACGAGTCGCCGTGCAGGCGAACGCGCAACACGACGCCCCAGCGCTCGAGATCACGAATGAGCATCGACACGCCGCCCTTCGACAGCTCGAGCTCTTTCTCGATGTCGGCGGCCGTCATGGCCTCGTCGCGCAGGTACAGCAGCGCCCACACGCGGCCCTGGTTGCGCTTGAAGCCCCAGAACTCGATCACGTTGCCGACGGCGTCGATGGCCATCGACTCCCAGCCACCGCTGGCGCTGTGAGACTGCGTCGCAGCAGAGGGCGCCCAGAGGTAGCCCTTCATGCGGCTCCCTTCAGGGTCATGCCGCGGGCGAGCGTGCGGGCCCAGTGCACCAGGTTCTGGCCCAGCGGCGTGTTGCCGTACTCGCCGAGAATGTCGACGGCCGCGTCGAGCTCGCGGTTCATCATGGCGATCGCGTCGTCGAGCGCTCCAGAGACGAGCACCGCGGTGCCCAGCTCGCGCACCTTGTCGACCCCGAGCGAGCCGTACGACCAGGCCTCGCTGATGCGGCGCTTGAGGCGCGCGTCTTTCGCGCAGGCCAGCAGCACCGGCAGGTTCGGCGTGCGCGACGAGAGATCGGCGTACTGCGGCTTGCCTTCGTCGGTGCCGGTGACGTCACGCACGTCGTCGGCCATCTGAAACGCGACGCCGATGCGGCGCCCGAAGGTGTCGAAGCGGCGGCCCGCGTCTTCGTTGCCAGCGAGCGTCGCGACGGCCCGGCCGCAGAAGCCGAAGAGTGAACCCGTCTTGCCCTCGCCGATGGCTCGGTGCGCCGGCAGCGAGAGATCGAGGTTTCCACGCGCCTGCACTTCGTCGATCGCCGCGCGCGTCATCTCCTGCACCGTGGCGAGCGCCATCTCTCCGAGGCGTGCGTCGGCGCGCGCGAGCTCGAGCAGCCCGCCCGAGAGGAGCAGGTCGCCCGACAGCACCGAGACCGTGTTGCCCCAGCGCGCGTTCACCGTCGGCTTGCCGCGCCGGAACATGCCTGCGTCGACGACGTCGTCATGGAGCAGCGACGCCGCGTGAATGAGCTCGGCCGCCACGCCCACCGTCACCAGCCGCGGGTCTGCGAACTCGAGCGAGTCGGCGAAGATCTTCACCAGCATCGGCCGCGCGCGTTTGCCGCCACCGAGCACCAGGTGCCGCGCCGCCACCACGAGCGTGTCTTCAGGCGGTGGAGCCACGCCTCCCAGCTGCGCGACCAGCGACGTCTCGACCTGCTTGAGGAAGTCGAAGAAGACGACCGAGGGATCCATGGGCGTTCATATAGTTCAAGCCGTTTTGAACTGCATGGCCCGTTCGAAACCGACTGTCATTTCAACGCTTTGAACGGCCGATGGCGATGACAAGCAGGCCGACGACCCAGGCGAGCACCGACATTGCGGCGCCAATTCGGAAGGCGTTTGGGCGGTAATTCCACGCGATGGTGTGCGGGCCGGCAGGCACTTCGACGCCGCGAAGAAAACCCCAGACCCGAACCGGTGTGGCGTCGACACCATCGACCGAGACGGTCCACCCGGGAAACCAGGCATCGGCGAGCACGGCGACGCCCGGGGCGCAGGCGGTGACTTGTTGGGTGATCGATTCTGGGCGCGCTTCCGTGGTCGAGACCGTCGACTCGCAACCAGCTTCCGGAATCGACGTCACGACCGCGCGATCGACCGGAGCGAAGTCTCGCGGCGCCGAGCGGTGTTTGCCGAGCGCCTCGAAGGCCTGCGGGTCGGTCATCGCCTCGGTGCGGTGCACCAGCCAGCCACGTGGAAACGCGTCGTTCGTTCGCCAGAGCCAGAGATCGTCGAGCTCGGTGCGCGACGGAATCGGTCCATCGAAGCGCAGCGGCTCACCCGCGTTGCGGACGAAGTGGGTGACCCCGGCGAGCTGAAACGCTGCAGGGCCCTGCTCGAACGCGCGCGCGAGCCGCCAGGGGTCGCGAAAGCCGTAGCCGCCCGTGCTGCGCAGCCCTTCTTCGAGGTAGCGGAGCACCGACAGCCGCTTGCGACTGTCGAGCACCACGCGATCGGCCTCGTCGTCTTCGTCGTTCGTCGCGCACCACGGCGTGCCGGGATCATCCATGTCGACGCGAATCGAGACGCGGCCGTTGGGCTCCGAGCGAATCGTCTGCGCGATCGGGGAAGGAACGAGGAAGCGCTCGACCGGAGCAGGAGGCCACACGCGCCGGGGAATCACGAGCAGCTCGATCACGATCCACACCGCGAGACCGAGCCTTCGACGCTCGAGCATCAACACGAGCCCGAGCACGACCATGGAGAGTACGACCCAGCCGGTGCCACGCACGAAGCCCGAACGAACGTCGTCGAAGACATGTGCGCCGAGCCACAGACCGAGCGCGCCGCCCAGGCACGCGGCCGCGAACGTTCTCAACGCTGGCTGATTCCTCCGCGCGAAGACGAGCACGCGATCGACCCCGAAGGCCGAGAGCATCGCGAGCGCGAAGAGCAATCCGGCCGCGTACTTCACCGGGAAGCGGAAGAAGCGAAACGGAGGCGCCTGCAACAGCCAGGTGGAAGGCAGAAAGTGGCTTCCCAACGCGAGCACACCGCAGAGCACGGCCAGCGCGAGCAGGGGTCTCGCGCGCCGATCGGAACCACCAGCGATGGCCAGGGCGACGATGGTTGGCCCGAGCAGGAGCGTGAAGAAGAAGCGCTGATCGGCGCCGAAGAACGGCTCGGCGCGCGGGAAGTCGGCGTCGGGCACGGCGATGGAGATCAGCTGCTGCCACGACATCGACCACTCGAGCAGCCCGCCTGCAGGCGCAGCAGGATCAGTCCACTCGAGGATGAGCTCGGCGGCTGGCAGCGCCACCACCGCGAATCCGAAGGCTGCCCAGAACCCAGCTCCTGCGATGAGCGCGAACGAGCGGCGACGCCTGGATGAAAACGCAGCGCCGATCAGCACCAGCAGCGCCTGCCACAACCACATCTCGGGAGCGCCTGCGTGAAACGTCGCGGCCTGCACCAACGCGAGCACGGCGAGCCGTCTGGCTGAGGGCGCACGGAGCAGCCCCTCGACGGCCCACCACGTCCACCCTGCCCACGCGGCCGTCGATGCGAACGCGAGGTTCTGCGAGAGCTCGACGAAGAACGCCGAGAACGCCCAGCCTGCACTGCCGACGAACGCAGCGACCGTCGAGCGACCGGCGCGGCGCAACGCGAGGAAGGCTCCGGTGAACGCGAATACGCAGTGAAACACGTGCATCACGTTCGGGCCGACGAGGTGACCGAAGAGCAGCCCGGTGATCACCCGCGGCGCGTAGAAGACCTGCGTGTAGAGCAACGCGAGGAAGGGTTGCCCGAGGCGCTCGTTCGGCAGCCACAGGGGCACCTCGAGGGCGCGCCAGCGTTCGACCAGCACGTACGTCTCGGGGAAGAACTGCGCGTACAGATCTCGCGCCGCCTGCACCTGCCCGCGAACGAGCCAGTGAAACGAGACCGCACAGAGCACCGTTGCGCCGAGCGCGGGCCAGACGCGCAACAGTGACTTCTTCGGCGGCACGCGTCGACTCAAGCACAGGCGAGCACGACGTCATCAAACAGCGATGCCGCCCCGGATTTCTCCGAGACGGCATCGGTACGACACGAACCGAGCGGAGGCTCAGTAGTTCGCGTTGTTCTTCTCGCCGAACGTCGAGAGGGTCTTCTTGGTGTCGACGCCAGCGGCCTTGAACGTCTTGGTGGCCGGGGTGACCGACTCTTCGCCAGCGAGGGCGTCAGCCGAAGCGCCGAAGAGCTTACGAATGTTGTCGCCGAAGAGCGTGATGACGCCGATGGCCGCGATCGCGATCAGCGCGACGATGATGATGTACTCGGTCATGCCCTGACCGCGGGCCTTCTTCATCAGCTGCTTCTTGTTGAGCTTCTTCATGGCGGGCTCCTGGGAGAGAACTGCGAGGGGTTGTTTCGAAGACTGATGCAGTATCGGAGGCAGCCGCGCATCGCTCCATACGTCATCGGGAGGATGCGACTTTCTTCAGGGAAATCATGGCGTTTCGATGCACTCGCGTCGCTCGCAGACTTTCTGGAGCAATTTCTCGATGTCGGCGTGGCCCTTTTTCCATTCGTCGAAGGGCGCGGGATCGAACCCGGCCCTGATCTGCCACGGGCCCTGACGCTGGGAGTCTTCGACGACGAGGGCGTTCAGCTCGACGAGCGACGACGCGAGATCTCTGGGCGTCGGCAACATCGGCAGACTTCGTGAAGCGTCACCCTGATGCGCGCTGACCTCGGCGAGCGCGATCGCGGCCTGACGATCGGAGGGATCGAGCTGAGTCCACACGCTCGCGGCGGCCCGCCGGAGCGGATGCCCCTGCGCCGTCGACCACGCGACCGAGAGGAAGAGCGCCTTCGCACGCGGGGCGTCGAGCGGGAGCTCTTTCAGGCGGCGCTCGATCGCGAGATCAGCGCTGCTGGCTCGACGCGCTCGAAAGTCGGGCACCTGCGCGTACGACTTCGCCCAGAACGCGACCGGCGCTTCGTACTCGAGGCGGTTGTGATCATCGCTGTTCGAGGGGCCGTCACCGGCGAACAGCGCCACCTGCTTCGAGTTCATCAACTGCCGCGCGAGCACGCCTTCGACGAGATCGACGTCGATGCGAATGAGATCGTCGTGCACCGACTTCAGCGCGAGCCGCCGAGCGAGATCATCGAACGAGGCCATGCCCGGCTTGCGCGAGGCGAGCAGCAGCAGATCGCCCTCCCCGCCCTGCCACACCGTCACCTCCGGGAAGCGACGCTGCAGCGTGCGCATCACGAGTCGAACGAGCTCGAGGTTCATCTCGTACATGTGAATCCACTGCACGAGCACGCCATCGGGCGCGAGGCGCTGATCGACGACCGAGAAGAACTCCTCGGTGAAGAGCGACGAGATGCCAGAGACCCACGGGTTCGACGGCTCGCTGACGATGAGATCGTACTGGGTGCGCGAGAGCGAGAGTGACGTTCGGGCGTCGTCGATGGTGACGTGCACGCGCGGGTCGTCGAGGGCGCCGCGATTCACGTCGGAGAAGTAGCGCGCTGCCTCGAGCACGCCCGGGCTGATCTCGACCAGATCGAGCCGCTCGAGGGGGTGCGTGAGCGCCGAGCCGACGGTGACTGCGGCTCCGGCGCCAATCACCATCACCTGCTTCGGAGCGCGCGGCGCCAGCAACATGCCCATCTGCCCGAGCAGCACCTGCGTCGCCTGATCGTGCAGGCCGGTCGACGCGTCGGGTTTGCCGTTCACCAGCAGGAAGCGATGGCCGCCCTGCCGTTTGCCGGTGCCGACGTAGACGGTGGCGAAGGTGTCGTCTTTGACGAAGTTCGTCTCGAACGCGTTCGCGTAGGTGCGCAGGTACGAAGCGGGCGTCGAGAGCTTCACCATCTCGGGGTCGACACGGAACGGAGAGAGCTGCGCCAGCAACGGGCCCCAGCCGCGGAACGCCGTGAGCGAGAGCAACACCGCGATGGCGACGACGGGAATGGCGAAGTAGCGATGCCGCGTCGTCGGCGCCGAGAGCACGGCCGCGAGCGCCCCGAGGCCGCTCAAGGTGAGACCGACCGAGAAGAGCAGCTCGAGGCCGATGGCGGGCATCAGCACGAGCCCACCCAGGAGCGCACCGAGCACCGTGCCGATGGTGTTGCCTGCCCAGACGAGTCCCAGCCGGCGTCCGACCGTGGCGTGGCCCTGGGCGACGACGCGTGCTCCGACGGGAAAGCCCGCGCCCATCAGGAACGTCGGCGCGATCATCACCAACGACGCGCTCGCGAACATGACGGCCTGCCACACGGGGAACGCGGCTTCCGATCTCGAGAGCACCGTCTTCGCGAGCAGGAAGAGCCACGGCACCAGCAGGTAGACGGGAATCGTGAGCGCAACGGTGACGACGACCCCCACCTGCAGCCAGCCGAAGAGGCGCAAATCGTCGGTCTCGGGCCGGCGCGACACCCAGAAGCTGCCGAGCGCGATACCGAGGATGAAGGAGCACACGATCCACGTGAAGGCGTAGGTCGAGCCGCCCACGACCAGCGTGAGCACCCGAATCCACCCGGTCTCGTAGAGCATCGAGGTGAAGCCCGAGAGCACCAGGCCCACCATCGCCGCGATCGTCGCGCTGCCGGTGTAGCGGGCCTGCCCCACAGGATCGACGTGCTGCTGCTCGAGCGCCGAGCGGGTCGGGAGCAACCGCGCGAAGGCGATCGTGACGACCGCCAGACCGACGTTGATCGCCGCGGCCCAGCGCGCGGTGGCCGAGAGCCCGATGGCGGGAAGGCTGATGGTGCCGGCGAACCACGCTCCGAGCGCCGCGCCGAACGAGTTCACGGCGTAGAGCTTCGCGAGCGTCGTGCGAATGGAGGGATCGGTGCGCGTCGCGTGCTTCAGCATCGCGGGCATGGTGCCGCCCATCGCCACGGTGGGCGCCAACAGCGTCAGCGCCGCGAACGAGAGCTTCGCGATGGGCCGGGCCGACTCCGAGAGCCCCGCCGCGACCGACAAGAACGTCTCGCCCATCACCTGCTGCACGAAGGGAAAGGCGAGCGCGTACAAGCCGACGAAGAGCTCGATGACGCCGTAGAGCGCGAGTGGTCGTTGGACGCGATCGGCGAGCCCGCCGAACAGCCACGCGCCCAGCGCGAGTCCGCCCATGAAGGTCGCCAGCACGATCGCGTGTGCCTGGCCCGAGTTGCCCAGAATGTCGGCCAGCGCCTTCGACCAGATCACCTCGTAGACGAGGCCGGTCGCGCCAGAGAGCACGAGGAAGACCGAGAGCAGTCTCATGGCATCGCCTCGAGCGCGGTGAGGGCGTCACGGAGGGCTTTGTGGCTCTGGTGCTTCTTGAGCGTCTCGCGGCCCAGCATTCGAAGTGGCCCGGTGTCGAGCAGCCTGAAGACGGCAGACTCGCGGTTCACCTGCGCCGTCATCGCCTCGATGGCGACTGCAACCACCTCGGGCGAAGGCTCGTCGCGCTTGAGCAGTGGCAACACGGCCTGCACGGCGCTGGCGACGTCGTTCTGTGCAAGGGCGGCGCGTGCGACGGCGACCGACGCCTCCTCCGAGTCGGGGGCGAGCGCCGCCCAGTGTTCGGCTGAAGAACGAACCAGCGGCTCCCACGCGGCGAAGTGACGGGCGAGCGAGCGGTGAATGGTGGCGAAGTCCGTGGCAGCGAGCGCCCGGTCGGCCGAGAGCGCCGAGAGTGGCAAATCGGTCGGGCCGACGGCGCGACGCTGATCGGAGAGCTCGACCACCTCATCGAGGAACGCGGCGACCGGAACACCGAGCTCGAGCAGGGGCCGTCGGTCGGTCGTGGCGAGGCCTGGGCCCGCGAAACGAATCTGCCCCTCGTCGGTGTGCACCTGCCACGCGTACAGCGCCACCGGGTCGGCGAGCTCGAGGTCTTTCAGCGCGGTCGCGACCGGGGGCGTGTTCATGCGCGCCTCGAGCCGATCCTTCGAGAGCACCTGCGAGACCCCGCCCAGAACGATCGAGATCTCCCCTGCTCCGCCCCACGTGGAGCCGGTGGGGAACACGATGCGCATCGTCCGCAACGCCGTCTGCGCGAGGGTGGTGTTCGACTGAAGCAGATCGAGGCGCTGCACGAGCTGCCCCGCTGGAGCGAGGTGCCGACGCGCCGCCTTCCACGCCTCGAGCGTGAACAGCCCACGGGAGATCGGCGTGCCCGGCCTCGCAGGCAACATCACGATCAGATCCCACTCGCCCGTCGTGGTCTCGAGGAACTCGCGCAGCTCGGCGTGGTGCACCGTCGCCCCGTCGAGCGAGACCTTCAGGCGCTCGGCCGCGGCCAGCATCGAGGTCGGCGCGACGAGATCGATCTTCGTGACGCCGTGCGCCTTCAGCGCCTCGACCACGCCGGGGCTGACGCCGAGCACGAGGGCCGAACGCGTCTGCGCCGACGCAGTGAGCACGCCAGCGTGAACGCCCAGCAACGCGCGCTCCGAGGCGCGGCCGGTCATCCACTCCACGTGACCACCAGCACGAACGACGCTCCGATTCTGTTCGGTCGTCGTCGACGTGGCGTCACGCGCGTCGAGCGACAGCAGCGTGGACGACGGTGGCGGGCCGTTGCGATTCCACGCGGTCGCGGGCTCGATTCGCTCGGACCAGCCGCTGCCAACCACGAGCACCAGGCCCACTGGAACCACCGGGAGGAGATCACGCATCGTCCACGCCGAGGCCGCGACCAGCAGCAGGACGCCGACTCCCCAGAGCACCTCGGTGAAGCCTGCGTTCAACACGAGCGAGCCCAACAACCAGCCCGCGCCAGCCCCCCCACTCAGCCCCGACAGCCACCGGCCAGCATTCGCCGGCGATCGAAGCGCGTCACGCGCCGAGCAGCCGAGCGACGTACCGACGAGGAACACGACCGGTGCCGTGAGCACACCGACTGCCACGCAGCGGAGCACCACCATCACCAGCCAGCTCGAGGCCGTAGGTCGCACCACCGCTTCGGTGAAGATGAACGCGCCGGTGAGTCGTGGCGTGAGGAGCGCGAGCAGACCGAAGACGAGCCCGAGCGCCGACGTCGAGCGACGAAAGCCGAGATCGACGTCGACCGCCGACCGCGCCGCGACGATCGCGATCGAGATGCCGAACACGATCAACACCGACGTGGCGATGAACGGCCTCGCACCAATCGACTCACCGAGCGCCCGCGAGAGCACCGACTGGCCGAGCATCACGACCAGCCCCAGCCCGGCACCGAGCGCCAGCAAGCGAACTGGAGCCACCTCGAGGGGAACGTCGGGCGCCTCGGTACGCTCCAGGCGAAGCAGCACGAAGACTGGGACGCTCACGATCGCAGCGAAGCCGCCAGCTCCACGCGCAAGCCCATCGAAGCCCACTTCGCCGAGCAGCCCGAGGTGCGAGAGCCCCACGCCCGTGGCGAGCCCCACTGCCCCGACGCCAAGCACCTGCGCGAGATCCTGCCCCGGTGCGTCTGGCCCGCCGCTGACCGCACGCGCGGCGCCCATCACGACCGACGCGAGCAGGCCGCCGAAGACTGCGGCCAGAACGACGATCACGAGCGGCTGTGGCCGACCGAGGAGGAAAACCGGCGTCGCGATCAGGAACGACAGCAACAGACTGCCGCTCCACAGCAGGCCGGGTCTCGAGACGTCGGTGAACATCCACCCCGCGATGGCGGCGCCGAGCAACGCAGCGCCTCCCGCGAGGCCGAACGCGACCCCGTCGCGGAGCACGAGCCCGCTCCAGCCAACGGCGAGCGCGCCCAGCGACGCACACGAGAGGAAGCAGAGCGCGACGAGGAGCGGCCGAAATCGCAAGCGCACGGGGCCGCGAGCCTAGACCCAAAGCTCCCGTGCGGTGACGACCGATTACCGGCGACGACGGCGCAGCACCCCGAGCAGGACGAGCAGGCTCGACACCCCGACACCGCCCGTCGACGAACAGCCGCGACGGCCCACCGTGCCAGGCACCTCGACGTCGGTGCGGTAGGTGCGCATGGTGGCCAGCTGATCGCGCGAGGCGCCGTAGCCGATGTTCACCGTGTAGCTGCGGTACGGCGCGTCGGCGGCGATGGCTCCCGAGACGAGGCCGGTCTTGTCGATCGACACGCCCGGAGGCAGCGCACCATCGAGCACGAAGAAGACACCGTCGGTGATGGTGACGGTGGGCTTGAGCTGCACGTTCACCGCGCCGCCGTGGTCGAGGCTCTTCGGCAGATCGCCCGTGATGCTGATGCCCGTGCTGGCGATGAAGACGGTGTACGTCACCGAGTCGGAGCGGGCCTGCGCGTCGGTCGATTCGAGGCGGAAGCGGAAGACCCCCGAACCCGTGGGGCTGCCCGAGAGAATGACGCGCTCGGTGACGGTGTCTTCGAGCATGAGCCCCGGCGGGAGCGAACCTTCGAGCACACGCCACTTCACCGGCCGCGAGACAGGAGCCCCGCCCGCGTTCGACGCGACGATGTCGACGAGGTACTGCGCGCCGAGCAGGCCATCGGGGAGCGACGCGTTCGTGATGCGGAACGGCGACGAGTCGACGACGGTCATCGTGTAGCTGCGGGCGTCGCTGTTGCCGACCGAGTCGACGACGGTGATGGTGATGGGGCTGGCGGTTCCCAGCGCGCCGGTGGGGCTGCCGCTGAGGCGACCGCGCTCGCTGAGCTCGAGGCCGGCCGGGAGCAGCCCCGAGGTGACGAGGTACCGGTACGGGCCGACGCCTCCCTGTGCGCCGAGCTGAAAGTCGTAGGGAAGCAACCGCGCCGGAGGCGGCAGCAGTGGGCTCGTCAGCACGAGCGAGGCCGTGGAGCGGGAGACCTTGAGGCCACGCCGCGCTTCGATGGTGCGGGTGCCCGCGCGGAGAACGATGGTGAAGGCGTAGGCGCCCGTGGTGGTCGGCGTGCCCGCGATCTCGCCATTCATGGCCACCGTGATGCCGGGCGGAAGTTCGGCCGGGTTCTTCACCGTGAAGGTGGCGGTGTCGGTGGTGCCCGAGGCAGACAGCTCGGCGAGGTACGGCTGGTTCACGATCGCGTCGGGAATGAAGGGCGGGTCGAGCGCCAACGACTGCTGCACGACCTCGACGAGCGGCCCGGCCAGCCCGTTGTCGTTCTTGTCGACCTCGTCGACGAGGTTGTCGGGGTCGACGAGCACGGCCAGGTAGTAGGTCGCCGGCGACAGCAGGAGCGGAATGCGGATCAACTCGGTGGCCGTGTCCTGCTGGTCCACGGCCAGCGTGACGCTGCGCTCGTTCACTTCACCGTTCATCGTGACGATCGGCAGAATCGGGTCGTCGCGCGTGATGATCGTGTTGGCCGAGAGCACGTAGCGGTACTTCGTCGAGGGCGAGGGCCGGTTGCCGTTGTTGGTGATGGTGCGGGTGACGGCGAAGACCTCTCCCACGCCGAGCTTCGAGGGCCCGCGCAGGTTGATGGGCAGCAGGTTCGGCGCCGGCGAACGCACCAGCACCGGGTCGGCCTTCGCGAAGTTGTTGCTGGGGTTCGTCTCGGCGAGGCCGGCGGCGACGGCAGCCGCGAAGAAGAAGTACGGCGCCCGCGGCAGAATGGAGTTGTTCACCGCACGCGTCGGCACGATGCACGTCTTGCCGATCACCTGCGACGCGCCGGGCGCGAGCGAGAACGGGCCCTCTTCGCAGACGAACGGGTCGGTGAGACCGTTGAGGGTCTCGTTGTCGGACATGAAGAAGACGACCGAGACGTTCGGAGCCGTCGCGCCGCCCTGATTTCGAACGGTCGCCTCGACACGAATCGGCTCACCGAAGAACCCTGCGGTCGCGGTCTCGTAGGGAACGACCGGGCGCGCGACGCGAATGCGCTCCATGATCAGATCGGCCTGACGCACGAGCATGCGAGCACGGCTGATGGCCTGGTTGTTTGCGTCGGAGACTTCGACGACGGTGCCGGCGTTGGGGCCATCGTCGACCTGCAACAGCACGTAGTAGTCGTCGGCCGGAACGGTGGCCGGCAGCGTGAACGTGATCTGCGCGACGACGTTCTCACCGCCCTGCACCGCGCGCGTGCCGCTGTAGACCTCGCGATCATCCATCGAGAAGACGGTGTCGGCCGAGAGGAAGATCTTGAACGGCACGACGCCAGCCGGGTCGAAGCCCTGGTTGGTGAGCGCGTACGAGATGGTGACCGGGTCTCCGGGGCCTGCCGAGGGAGGGCCGGCGACGTTCTCGGCGACGAGGTCGACACCCGCGAAGTACGGCGTGGTGGTCGCCAGCACGTTGTTCACTTCGTTCGTCTCGGTGACGGCGTTCGACTCGTCGACGACGGCGAGCACGTAGAACGAGCCCGATGTCGGCCGCAGTGCAGTGCCCGTCGCCGCGTTGGTCACCGCCCCGTTCGGCACGAGCGTGAACGGCCCCGGAGGCTGCGCGCCGGTGACGATCTCGGTGTCAGCGACGCCGGCGTCGGCCGAGGGCGCGTCGAAGAGCGTGTCCTCCGAGAGGTAGAGCCGGTAGTTGAATGGCCCCGAGGTCGCGGTGCCGAAGTTGCGCATCGAGACCTCGGCTCCGATCTGCAGATCGTTGCCAGCCTGCGAGATGCCCGTGACGCGAAGGCGGGTCGGCTGCAGATCGACGCCCGGCGGCGGCCCAAAGCGCACGTAGGTGATCGGCGAGCCGGTGTTCATCGGGTCGAAGCTGGCGATGTCGCAGTGCGCGTACGAAGGCACGGGCATGGTCGGCACCGTACGGTTCTGGCAGCTCGCAGCGGGAAGCGCGTTGGTGCCCACCGCGCCGGTCGGAGACTCGATGCCGATGGTGGCCGAGATCGCCTGCCCCGAGCCGAGCATCGAGCCGTAGTAGAACTCGATGACGCCGTTCTCCCAGAGGCGAATCTGGAAGTTCAGCGTGTACATGCCGAAGCGGCGGTTCCAGTCTTTCCACTCGATGGCCAGGCCCTGCCCGTTCGGCCCCGTCACCACCTGCTGTCGCAGCGCGCTGGTGCCGTTGTTGCCGTCGAGGTCGTCCCAGAACGGGGCGATGATGCCGTTGGGCTCGACCGTCGAGGGAATCGCCACGTTCGAGGGGAAGTCGTCGGTGGGAATCGTCGAGGCCTCGAAGAAGGCCATGCCGTTCGCCGTGACGACGATGCTCGTGTACTGGCGGTTGTAGAACTGAAACGTGAAGGGCAACGCCACGTTCGCTCGGCCGCGGTCCGACACGCTGTTGGGAGCAGTCAGCGTGATCGCCTGCGGGTTCGTGAGCGACGGGTAGCCGCTGATCGCCTGGGTGGTGGCCACGTATTGGGCAGCAGCCGACCCCGACCACAAGGCGAGCAGAAGGGCCATCGATCTCAACGACGTCATCGGGACAGACTCCTCGGGGGGCGGCTCCCGGCGCCCTTCAGTGACCGGCCGTGTGGCTCTATATACGAGCGTGTGCGTGCTGCACGAGGCTTGTGCACGTGAAGTACCGAGTTTTCCGGCCGTCTCCCGAGGCACTATGACCGTCGTCGCCGTTGCCGTGACCCTTCTGCTCTCGCAGGCTGCCCCCAAAGCCCACGCGCATCAGGTGCTGCTCGATCAGTGCCTCGTCTATGCGGCTGATCCAAAGAACCCGTGGGCGCTCGCGCACGGCATGACCGCCTACGGCGGCAGCTACCTCGCCAGTGACGGCCGCAAAGCGACCGACGTCATCACGAAGGACTTCCTCGCGCGCAACCTGCTGCCCGACGGCGGCGTGGGCGTCGGCAACACGTACGGCTTCCAGCGCTACGCGAGCGATCGCACGCCCATCGAGCCGCACTCGAACCTCATCACCAAGACGTTCGTGATGGCGAAGCTGCCGCTCACCACGACGTTCCCGACGGCCTGGGGCACCGTCACGCTGCAGCAGCTGGTCGACGGCGTGAAGAAGGGCTTTCGCCACGTGCCCTCGAGCGACGAGTACTGGCGCGACGCCGCGTGGACGATCGACCTCTTCTCGCAGACGGGCAAACCGGGAACGACGATCGCGACCGAGCTGGGGCCGATCTCCCTCGACGTGGTGATGAACGACGCCCTCGACGCGCTCGAGAAGAACCAGGCCGAGCTCGCCGATGGGCTCAAGAAGGGGCTGCCCGAGGTGCCGAAACGAAAGCAGGGCATCTACGCGCACCCGTGCGGCGGCCTGCACTTCATTCAGGCGGTGTTCGGCTGGTCGCGGTTTCCCGAGGTGAAGAAGAAGTGGGGCCCGCGCCTCGAGGGGCAGATTGCCGTACTCTTCTACCGGCTCGAGTCGGAGCGTCGGCAATACGACGCAGCGCTCCAGCAGGCGCCACAATTCAAGCTGAATATCCTCACGCAAGAGGTGAAGTTCTACGGCCACTTTCTCGAGACGCTCGGCCGCCTCAAGAACGAGACCGGGTGGAAGCCGAACAAAGAGCAGGAGCTGTCGATCAATCGCGCCAGAGCGCTCCTCGACGCGGCGGTGAAGGGGCTGGAGGAGATGAAGGCGTTCTCGACGATGGCGGCGATCAAGCAGTCGAACCCGCAGGTGTACCTCGATCTCATCGGGGACAGCTGCCACGCAGCGAATGGGTGGAATCAATGGCCGTGAGGCTCGTGGTGTTGGGGGCGGCGCTCGCGGTGTTGAGCGCTGGGTGTTCGAACGAGAGCTGCTTGTCGGGAGATGCCGCGTGTGTCGTCGCGTCTCCATGCCCGAAGGTGTCGTTCGAGTGTGGCGGCCTGCAGGAGCAGCTCGCCATCGAGACGATCGCGGGCCCCTCGATGCGGCCCGGCGGGTGGAACGGCCTGGGCGCGCGCGGTGACGTGAAGCTGTCGAACGGCTTCGCCGACGTGGTGATCGCCGGCATCGGCACGCAGAACTACCTCGACCCCAACGGCGGCTCGGTGCTCGATCTCGCGCCGCACGGTCAGCCGAAAGACGTCGTCACCAACATCTTCCAGGTCACCGGCATTCTTCCAGGCGACAGCATTCGGTACACGTCGATGAAGGTGATCGACGAGCGGCCCGATCGCGTGGCGGTCGAGGTGCGCGGCACCCTCGATGGCCGGAAAGATGTGCTCGCCTTCACGCGCTACGAGCTGCGGCCGTGTGATCGCGGCGTGCGCGTTCGCACCGAGGTGATCAACGGCTCCAACGACACCGAGCTGTGGAGCCTCGTCGACGGCTTCTACTGGAGCGGCCGTGAAGCCCTGCCCTTCGCTCCCGGCGCCGGCTTCGGCTTCGCGAGCCCGTCGTTCAACCTGCTCACCATCAACGGCGTGTTCCGCTCGTTCCCCTACCTCGCCGCGGCGGGGCACACGGGCGACGACCGCACCTCGTCGATCGCGAGCGCGAGCTGCACGTCACCGTCCATGGAGGGCTTCAACAGCGATCAGGTGAGCTCGGCCGGGCTGCCCCGCACGCGCGTTCCGCCCCGCGGCTACCAGGTGTTCGAGCGTTTCTTCGTCGTGGGCGACACGAAGGGTGTCAGCGGCGCGGTCGATCTCGCGCTCGAGGTACGCAAGCAGGTGACGAAAGAGGCGTACGCGACGGTGAAAGGCCGCGTCGAGCGACCGGGCGCGATCGCCGTGAACTCCGAGCGAGAGACGAGCATTCAGATCTCGGAAGGCACGCTCGCGTCGACGGCGGCCCAGCGTATTCCGTGGACGCAGATCGTCCCCGGCATGGACGGCTCGTTCAGCGCACGGCTGCCCGCGGGCAAGACGTACGTGGTCGAGGTGCACTCGTTCGGCCGCAAGGTGCTCGAGAAGGAGTTCACCAACGTCGCCGACGGCGCCGACTTCGGAACCTTCGTGCTGCCCTCGACGGGGACGGTCACCTTCGAGGTGAAAGACAGCTCGAACATGCAGGGGCTCGATGCCGAGATCTTCATCGTGCCGGTCGACGCGGCCCAGCGCGAGAAGGTGTTGGGCACGTTCCACGGCCGGTTCACCGCCTGCGCCCCGTGGCTGGGCACGCCGTCAGGAGCCTCGCCGGCCTGCAACCGCATTCTCGTGCGCCAGGGCGTGACGACCGCCGAGGTGCCGCTGGGCAAGTTCTACGTCTACGCGTTCCATGGGCCCTGGTGGTCGCTGGGCCGCGACTCGGTGACGGTGATGCCGGGCGCTTCGACGATCTCGTTCACCCTCACCCGCCTCGCCGGGCTCAAGCCAACCGGCTCGCTCACCGCCGACTTCCACATTCACGGCGCGGCCAGCTTCGACAGCTCGATTCCCGACTACGACCGCGTGCTCGCGTTCTCGGCGAGCGATCTCGACGTCGCCGTCAGCACCGATCACGACGTCATCTACGACTACACGCGGGTCGTCGAGCAGCTCGGGCTCTCGCAGCGCATGTCGACGGTGACGGGGCTCGAGACGACCGGCCACATTCCCTTCCTCTTCATTCCCAACTCGTCGTTCCCGCTGGTCATCGGGCACTACAACATGTGGCCGCTCAAGTACGACCCGTCGCTGCCGCGCAACGGTGGGCCGTACGACGAGCTCGTCGAGCCCGGCATGTTGTTCGAGCGCACGAAGCCGCTGTTCACCGGCACGCCCGTCATCGAGCTCAATCACCCGTGGGCCGTCGCAGAGTTCGGGCGCGATCTCGGGTTCCCCCGCGCGCTCGCGATGGATCTTCGGAAGGACCTCCCCGCTGCCGACGATGGCACCAACCTGGGCATCTACGTGCGCACACCAGTCGGCGCGACGTTCGCCAACGGAGGCCACCACGCCCAGGAGGTGATGAATGGCTCCGACAACGGGCTGTTCCTGCAGTACCGCGCCTTCTGGTGGTACGTGCTGAATCAGGGGCTGAAGAAGATCGGCACGGCGAACTCCGACTCGCACAGCCTCACCGACAACACCGTCGGCATGCCGTTCAACCTCGTCACCGCCGCGACCCAGGCCGGGCCCACCTTCGACGTGAACACGCTCAACCGCGCGGTGCTCGACGGTCGCAGCCTGGGCTCCAACGGCCCCGTCATCGAGGCCACCATCGAAGACTCGACGGGCACGGCGCGCTCGTTCGGGACCACCACGTTCACGCCGAAAGCTGACGCGAAGGTGAAGGTCAAGGTCAGCTCGGCCCCGTGGATTCCCGTTCAAGAGGTGCGCTTCGTCGTGAACGGGCAGATCGTGAAGACGGTGAAAGAGACGACGCTGCCGACCGACCCGTTCGCGACCAGTGGTTCGTTCGTTCGCTACGAGGGCGAAGTGGCCTTGAGCGAGCTGTTCGCCGGGGTGACTGGCGACGCGTGGTTGTCGATCGAAGCCGGGAGGCCGCTGCTCGCTTCGGCTGATCTCGGCGGCGGGCAAGGCGGCGCGCTCGACGGTGTTCCCGACACGACCGACAACAACGGCGACGGCGTGGCCGACGCGAAGGACGTGGCCGAGGGTGGAAAGATCGGGCCGCTCGGCGATCCTCCGCAGCCCAAAGAAGGCGAGACGGGGTTCGACTTCGCGAACATCACGCTGGGCTACCCGCTGGCGTTCACGAACCCGTTCTTCCTCGACCGGACCGGTGACGGGCAGTTCACCGCGCCGGGTGCGAAGGGAGGCCGGTGATGCGATCGATCGTTCTGATGGCGCTCGTCTCGACGGCTGCGCTCGCGCAGGAAGTGTCGCAGCCGGTAGCCGACGTGACGCCGCGTGGCGGGTGTGTGGCCGAGGACTCGCGTGGGCTGCCCGAAGGCCCGCTCGGCGTCGGGTACGTCGAGGCCGATCTCGCGGTCGGCCGTCGCCCCTGCCCTCGCACCGAAGTCGGCCTGGCCGTGCGCGGCGCCGGCATCATCGATACGCCGAACTTCTACGGAAACGTCGGCGCACAGGGCGCGCTGTTCGGCTCGTGGGCCGTTCGCCCGCGCACGGAGCTCTTCGCGTCGCTCGAGGCCGTGAGCTTCGGCTTCACGCAGAACGCGACGCTGACGAAGACCGAGATCACGCTGGGCCACATGACAGCGGGCGTCTCGCAAGTGCTGTACGACACCGAGCGGCTGACCGGCGCCTTCACGGGGCGAGTACTGCTGCCGACGTCGTTCGAGATTCCAGGCATGCGACTGGTCGGCGCAGAGGTGGGGCACGCCGTCAGCTGGCGGCCAAAGACCTGGCTCGAGGTTCATGGCGCGGCCAGCGTCGATCTCACCCTGGGTCTCGGAGCAGCCCGCAGTGATCCCCGCGTCGGTGGCTTCGCGGTCGTCGGCGCAATGTGGCAGCCCACGACGTGGTTCGGCTTCGTGCTCGACGTGAATGGGCGGATCGGCCGGGTCAGCTACCTGGCGCCGACGATCGGCGCGCGCTTCCGCATCTCGTCGTTCGGCATCGAGGTCGGCGGCAGTCTTCCGATCGTCGGCAATGATCGGCACGACTTCGTGGCGAGCCTGCGGTTCAGCTGGCGGTTCTGATGGCGGCGAGCCTGTACGAAGAACTGTCGGCGAAGCTCGAGAAGGACCCGCGGCTGACGAAGCGTGGTGGGCCGCGGGTCGACTTGAGCCTGCTGCTCTTCAATGCGCGCGAAGACGTGCGGGTGTTGTGGGAAGCAGCGCAGTCGGTTCCGGGCAACGCGGAGCTCGAGGCGGCCGTCGAGCGGCTCCGGCCCATCTTCGGGCGGCGGTGATGGCGGACCAGAACGACTCGCAGCGGACGATCATCGGCGCGTTGCTCGGCGGAGCCGCCATCGCGCTCGGCGTCGCGGGCTTCTTCGCGGCGCAGCCGAAGACGACGACGCCGACTGCGGCCCAGGGTCCGATGGTTCCCGGCTTCGACCTGCCGCGGTTGCAGGGCGGTTCGGTGAAGCTGTCGGACCTGCGCGGGAAGATCGTGGTGATCGACTTCTGGGCGACGTGGTGCCCGCCCTGTCGCGCCGAGATGCCGTGGCTGGTGGCGATGGCGAAGAAGTACGAATCGCGCGGAGTCGTCTTCGTGGCGATCAGCGAAGACGATCCTCCCGGTCAGGTGCCGCTGGTGACCGAGTTCTCACGCGAAGTGCCTGGCCTCGAGCGCTTCGCGGTGCTGGGCGACCCCGAGATCGAGTCGCAGTACGGCGTCACCTCGCTCCCGACATTGTTCATCGTCGATCGCGAGGGCCGTCTGGTGCAGCGGCTTCAGGGCGCGGCGGAAGAGTCGAAGGTCGTCGCGCTCATCGACCGCCTCGCCGACTGATCACGGGTTCAGATCGATCGTGTAGCGGAAGTCGTACGAGTCGTTGTCGTACGTGTACGTCGTGCCATCGACCGTCATCGACCCCGTGATGCTCGCGCGCATGCGGAAGCTGTTGTTCGTGGTGTCGATGTTCGTCGTGATCTTCAGGTTGTTGTACTGAATCGAGCCGCGCTCGGTGTCGTTCTCGACGGTGATCGGCCCGCCGTTCATGTTCACCGACAGGTTCAGCATGTTCGTGTTGCCGCCCGAGCTGGTGCCCATCGCGGAGTACGTCGACGTGATCGGCCCACCATTCATCGTCCACGTCCGGCCGTCGTCCGTCTTGTACTTGCACGCGTTGCCGGTGATCGAGAACGAGACCGCGGCGCTGTTCGCCGTCGAGTTCGCGGTGACGCTGACCGCAACGGTGCCGCCCTCTTCACAGCTGGCGTTGGCGTTGATGGTGTCGATGGGGGTCGCCGCCTTGAAGGCCGCGCTGCCCGAGAGCCGCGACATGCGCGTGGCGTACTCCGCGGCCTGCTGCTTGTTCATCTGCAGCGGGTCTTTCGCACAGCCAACGAGCGCCAGCAGACCAACGACCACGAGCGAATTGCGAACCATGTGGGCTTCTCCTGAAGATGAACTGCGGGAAAGCGGCTCGTACCACGCCGCGAAGGCTCAACGAACCGGGCAGGCGGGCTGCGTGCCGCCGGAGCAACCGAACAACAACGTGTCGATCGCGCAGATGGCCTCCTGCACCAGGCCATTGCGGAGCATGTCGGCGACGACGGGCAAGGCGAGCTGCGCGTTCGACTGCGACTGCCCCGAGGGCACCGACGTCGACAACAACGTCTTGCAGGTGCTCGCCGCCGCCGCGATCGCGGCCTCGTCTCCACGCACCGCCTTCGCCAGGGTGTTCGCGAGGAAGATGAGCGAGCCGCGCTGATCGACGTCTTGCAGCTGCTTGAAGACCTGCGACAGCCGCGTGACTCCGAACTCGGCGCGCATGTCGCGAATCGCGAGGCGGTACAGCATGCGCACGATGTCGGAGTTGCGATCGCTCACGGTGATGCAGTTGAGCGCCTTGCGGGTCGGCTCGATGAGGCTGGGGGTCTGCAGGATCAACTTCAGATCTTCGACGATCGGCCGCAGATCCATCTTGAGTTCGGCCGAGAGCGGCAGCTGATCGAACGCGTTCTGGAGCGCTTGCGGGTCGGCGCCCTGCACTGCCGGAATCAGCGCGCGAGAGATCGACACGAAGCCGTCCTCCGACAGGTTCTGCGGTGCGAGGAACGCGGTGAGGCTGGTCTTGGTGCCGAGCGTGTTGATGTCAGCCACCAGCTTCCGGCCGGGCGTCGTGTTCGCGTAGTCGGTGAACGCGATGATCAGATCGAGCCCGTTCGACAGCTGGCACTGCGCGTTGTTGCTGCACAGGTTCGAGAACGCGGCGGCCACCTCGTAGTGCGGCTGCTTGTCGACCGAGGTCCCCGTGCCGGTCATGTAGTCCATGATGCCCTGCAGCTGCGGCTCGACGACTGCGATGGCCTCGAGGCCCTTGCCCTGGTGCACGAGCGAGTCGATCGCGCGGCGCATTTCGCAGACCTCGTTCGCGAGGTTCAGCGGCGGCGGCGTGCTCGCGGGCGCGCAGTACGACTCCTTCGAACCGCCGGGCTCGGGCGGCTTCGAGGCCAGGGCGTTCAGCGTCGCGAAGATGATTCGCAACACGTCGTTGATCGGTGGCGGCTCGTCGTCGCGAGACGTCTTCAGCAACTGGTTCTCGACGACGTTCTTCAGGTTCTGCGTCTTGCCGGTCGAGATCGCGTTCACGAACCGCGGCATCAGCTGCTCGAACCTGCGGCACTGCTGCATCGCGGGCGCCGCGGGTTCGGGAGCGACTTCTTTGTCGGCTCCACACGCGCCCAGCACCAGCCCGACGACGAACGCGCCGAGGCCTGCCCACCAACGCTGAGCGGAGGCCCGCGCCATCACCCTGCGTCACCTGCGTCGGGCTCACCGGCATCGACACCCGCGTCGACGCCTGCATCGACCGAAGCGCCTGCGTCGACCCCGGCATCGACTCCTGCGTCGACCGAAGCGCCGGCGTCGACACCTGCATCGACGACCGAGCCCGCATCGACGCCAGCGTCCACCCCCGCATCGACTCCAGCGTCGACCCCGGCATCGACGATCATGCCCGCATCGACACCCGCGTCAGGCCGGCCCGCATCGACCATCATGCCGGCGTCGAACCCTGCGTCGACCGGCATTCCAGCATCCATCACGCCGGAGTCGGGCCGCCCTGCGTCCACCATCGAGCCCGCATCGGGAACACCGGAGTCGACCACCACCACACCCGAGTCGCGGCCAGCGTCGGGAACGGGCGGAATGATGATGATGCCGCTGTCGGGCAGCGGCCCGGCGTCGGTCTCCATGGGAATGCCACCGTCGGGCAGACGATCTGAGCGGAGCACCGTGAACGCCGACACGCCGCGCTTGGTCGACTTCGTGCGCAGCAGCGAGGTGGTTCCGCGAATCTCGTTGCGTACGCGATCGAAGAAGATGTTGCCCAGCACTTCCCAGTTGCCGTCGATCGAGCTCGCCACCCGCAAGATCTGGTCGTCGCGCACGTTCGTGAAGTCGACTGCATCGAGCTTGATGCGAATGATGGCCGGCTTGAGAAAGCGGTACTCCTCTTTGTTCAACGCTTCGATGTCCCACACTTCCGAGACCTGGCCACCGGGTCGATCGCTCGACGGGTACGTGATTCTGAAGTTCTGCGCCTCGGCGAGGCCCTGCGAAGGAACCTCGAGGCACAGCCGCCGTTCGAGATCGCAGAGCTCACCGCCCGTGGGTGTGATCTGCCCTTCGTTGGAGCCGCCGCACGAGACGAAGAGCGCCGCCCACAGCAGCCCCACCCCAACCAACAACCATCGGACCTGTCGCACGGCGCGGAGCATACGCTGACAGGCGGTTGCGGAGCGAAGCTTGACGAACGTCGAGCGGACGACAATGTGGCCCCTGTCTTCCTTCTCCAAGGACCTCTCACCATGAACCGAACCATCGCTCTCTTCACCGCCGCCCTCGTGGCGTGTTCCCCTCCCGCCACCGACGCCAACAAGGACGGCATCGCCGATGGCGTTCGTACGCCCAACACCGTCACCCAGGTCGCCCCGTCGAACCCGGTCGGCACCATCACCGGCGTCGTCGCCAACACGAAGTTCGTCGGCCTCGCCGACGTGAGCGTGTTGCTGGTGCTGGGCTCGGGCTTCACGAGCGCCATCAAGTCGTCGGCTGAAGGCGCCTTCCGCTTCGCCAACGTGCCGGCCGGCTCCTCGGGCCAGCTCATCGTCTCGAAGGAGGGCTTTGGCTCGGTGCGCGTGCCGGTGACGGTGCCAGTGAGCGGCGGTAACGTGCCGGTGAACGACGCCAACGCCAACGCTGGCGTGATCATGCTGCTCGAGCTGAACGGCTCGGTGAAGTACCAGGTGCAGACGGCGAACGGCCGCCCCGCGAAGGCGGTGAAGGCGTTCCTCGAGGTCAGCCCGGCGGGCTTCCAGCTCACCTCGGGCACGGGCTACGGCACCTCGCTCGGTCAGCTCTCGTTCGAAGGCACCGCCGACGACACGGGCGCGCTGACGTTCATGAACGGTCCCGCGCCCACCGAGCTCGCGCGCACCACCGGCGGCCAGACGAACTACACGCTCGTGATCGCGGGCCTCGACGAAGACGGCGACGGAGAGAACGAGTTCAACGGCCTCGTCGACAGCCGCTCGGGTCGTGACTTCTTCACCACCGGCGTGCCGACGCTGCGCCTGCCCGACAACCGCGCGGGTGGAGCGCCGGCGATCGTCGCCACCAACGTCGAGAGCCTCACCGGAACGCTCTCGCCCGTGCGCAACCTGCTGCGCCCCACCGAGAGCGTCTACGTGGTCTTCAACCAGCCCATCGCGGAGCGCTCGCTGCTCGTTCGCGCCACCCAGGAGGACTGCTCGACCGTCGTGAACACCAGCGTCGTGGTGAAGGGCAACGTGCTGCAGATCTCGGCCGCGGGAAACGGCTGGACGATCGGCGACAAGCACAACCTGCTCATTCGCGCGACGGGCACCGAGGCGGGTGGCTCGACGCAGACGGCCTCGTTCACCGGCTTCGTGTTCGGTGGAGAGCTCGCGACGCCCAAGGCGCCCACCAGCGCGGCCTTCTCGATCAAGCGCTCGGCCGGCAACATGACCAACGACATTCAGAACGGCGACACGCTCATCATCACCTTCGACGTGCCGCTGCGCCGCGTGTCGACGAGCGGCTTCTTCCAGTGGAACTTCGACCTGAACATGATGGGCGGCGTGAACGCGATGGACTTCGGCGAGTTCGGCAGCTCGGGCGGCTTCTCGTTCTCGCCCGATGAGCCGACGATCGACCCCCTCACCAGCCAGTTCTCGTGCCTCTCGTCGAACTACACGCGCCGGTGGACGGGCACGATCTCGAGCCTGCCCGTCACTGGCATTCCGCGCGGCACGCAGGCGCGCGTGGTGCTGCCCGTCGTGGGCGCGGGTCAGGGCGGCTACCAGACGATCTGGGGCGTCGCCTTCACCGGTCCGCAGACCGGCGTCCCCACCGTTCTTCCGTAAGGGAGCCCACCTTTGGTCCTCGGCTTCGCGCTCGCTGGGTTGCTGCAGGTCGCCTCCGTGCACCTGCAGCCTGGCGTCGCGCGGCCGGGTGACGCCGTGCTGGTGACGGTCCTGGGCGTGACGAAGCTGCCCACGGGAACGCTCGGCCCCGACACGCTCGACTTCCTGCCCATCGCCGATGGCTTTCAGGCGCTCGTGGGGGTGTCGGTCGAGGCCTCGCTCGGCACGCGCACGCTGACGGTCGAGCTGATTCCCGAAGGAGGCACCGAGACGACGATCATCGGCTCGCTCGACGTGGTGGAGCCGGGCTGGCCGAAGCGTGAGCTCAAGGTCGCAAAGAAGTTCACCAACCCGTCGAAGAACGAGCAGCTTCGCTCGGCGCGCGACACGAAGGCCTTCTCAGAAGCCTTCGACGTCGACCTCGAGCCGTGGCTCTTCTCTCGCGACTTCGTCTGGCCGCGGCCGAAGGACATCACCGCGCCGTTCGGCGATCTGCGCCTCATGAACGGGAAGAAGAAGAGTCAGCACTTCGGCACCGATCTCGACGGCAACACCGGAGACCCGATCACCGCCGCCAACGCGGGCGAGGTGGTCATGGTGCGTGACTGCTTCGCCTCGGGCAACACGGTGCTCATTCACCACGGCGGCCGGCTCTTCACGGCGTACTTCCACCTGTCGAAGTTCGAGGTGAAAGAAGGCGATCTCGTGCAGCCCGGCCAGCGCATCGGCCTCGTGGGAAAGACCGGGCGCGTGACGGGGCCACACCTGCACTTCGGCGTGAAGCTCGATGGGCGCTGGGTCGACCCCTCGAGCGTACTGGGGCTCAAGTTCTTCGAGATCTCCCCCGCCCTCCCGGTCGTCACCGAGCCGCAGGCCGTCGGAGGCTGATCGCTACTTGTCGTTCCACTTCGCGGGTCGCTTCTCGAGGAACGCCGTCACCCCTTCGGCCGCGTCTTCGGTGAGCACGTTGAGCGAGAGCTGGCTGGCGAGGAACTCGACCGCCTGACCGAGCGGAAGATCTTCGGCGGTGAAGAAGGCGCGCCGGCCGAGCCCCAGAATCGCCTGGCTCTTTCCCGCGAGCTTGTCGGCCAGGGTCTTCGTCGCGGTGTCGAGCTCGGTGGCTGGAACGACGCGGTTCACCAGCCCCCACTCCATCGCCTGTTGCGCGGTGAGCCGATCGCCGGTCAGCACCAACTCCAGCGCGCGTTTGCGGCCGAGGTGCCGCTGCAGCAGGGCCATGAGCATCATCGGGAACAGGCCGCGATCGATCTCCGGTGTGCCGAAGCCGGCGTCAGCCGTGGCCACGGCGAGATCGCACGCGAGCACCAACCCGATGCCGCCGGCCAGCGCATGCCCGTTCACGCGCGCGATGGTGGGCTTCTTCACCTGCTGGAACTTCTGGAGCAGCAGCCCGTAGCCACGGCGGCCTTCGTGGCCCGAGAGAAAGCCGTCTCCCGTCATGCCACCGAGATCGCCGCCCGCGCAGAACACCTTCTGGCCTGCGCCCGTGAGCACGACACACCGAACGGCCGCGTCGGCGTCTGCGCGCTCGAGCCCTTCGATCAGCTGCTGCACGACGAGCGGAGACAGCGCGTTTCTCGCGGCCTCCCGATCGATCGTCAGTCTCGCCGTGCCGCCCTCGACTTCGTACCTGACTTCGCGCTGGTCCATGGAGCTGCCTCACTGGGAATCGCTTCGGGCGTCACCACGGGCGCGCCTTCGACCGGCCGCGCATGCACGACGCCCCGCAAGAACGTCTCGGCGACCTGCTCACTGGCGCGCTGGAGCACATCGTCACGGCGCTCCATGAGGCCCATCACGAACGTGGTGAGCCCCATCTCGATGGAGCCGAAGAGCAGCGCGGCGGCCAGCTTCGGGTCGAGGTGCGCGGCCATCTCTCCGCGAGCCTGGGCCTCGGCGAAGATCGACGTCGCCAGCTCGATCACGCTGGTGAAAGCGCCGCCCCGGTTCACCGCCCCACCCGACGGGCTGCGGCCAACCTCGAGGATCAGCACCTTCACCCCGCGAGGGTCTCGCCGGTACGCCTCGAAGGCGACGTGCACGACGCTGCGAATGCGGGCCTCGAAGCCCGCCTCGTGCGACAGCGCCGCCTGCACGCGCGACAAGAAGCCCTGCCAACCGCTCTCGAACACCGAGCCGAGCAGCTCATCTTTGTCTTTGAAGTAGTGGTACACGAGCCCGTAGGCGACGCCGGCCTCGCGGGCGACGTCAGCGATTCGGCAGCCCTGAAAGCCCTTGCGCGAGAAGACCTCGACGGCCGCGCGCAGAATGGTCTTTCGGCGCTCGGCCTCGCGCTCGTTCCTCGGAAGCTTCGTCACTCGCCTGGTCGCCACGATCCGTCGCTCGTTGATTTGAGAATCAGCGAACGGACCGTAGCCGAACGTGCGAGCCGAGCAAGCGGCTCGGGGTTACTCGATGGTGCCGGAGACTTCGCCCACGGCGAACTTCACGATGTGCCCGCCGAGGGGCGACGCGGTGAACTCGCAGACCACGGGCACGGTGTAGCGCAGGGGCGTCGTGCGGCGGGGCAGCTGACCCGACGGAGGCAGGTTGGGATCGCGCGCGTCGAGAATGGCGAGCTGAATCTGACGGCCAGCCGGGTACGTGAAGGCGATGCCAGACTTTCCACCGCCGAGGTTCTGCACCAGCACTGGCGGGTCGCCAGGGTCACCGATCGTCTTGCCGTCACCCACCCCACACCCGTCGGAGTCGGCGTTCTGCGCGATGCTGTTGTACCAGGGGTCGCTGATGCGAACGCTCGTTCGGTAGAAGCCGGCGCCGCTGGTGCCGGTCGGTACCGCGCGATCGCACAACGACGACATGCGATCAGGGCACTCGAAGTTGAAGGGGCCAGGCGGGTTGAACGCGCTCAAGATTGGAGCCGGGTTCGCCACATCGTCCTGCGCCGGAATGCCCGTCCACAGGATCTTCTCCTGCGTCCAGATCAGCGTGCTCGCGTCCCACTTGTTGTTCTTGCCAGTCCACTTCTTGTCGCCGTTCACGTCGACGAAGCGCTCGTCGTTGTCCCACGTGCCGTTGTCGTTGCTGTCGACGAAGGGCTCGGTGAGATCGACATAGGGCTCGTTGTCATCCTGAATGCCGTTGTTGTTGCTGTCGGTGAAGGCCTCTTCGCCCGCGGTGATGGCGATCATCGTGACGAGGTTGTCGCGCGGGTTCATGCGAATGGTGGTGCCGTCTTTGTTCTTGCGGGGGAACGGGCTGCCGAGCTGCTCGAGGCGGCTGGGCTCACGCGGGTTCATGCCGGGAGCAGGCGGCGGGTTGAGCGCGGGGTTCGAGACCCAGCCGTAGGGCTCCATCCACAACGGCACGAGGTACTCGCCGGTCTGCAGTTCGCCGACGGGCGGCGTCCACGTCCAGTTCTCGGGGTCGACGTCTTTGGGCAGCGGGTACGACGACTTGTAGAGAATGGTCGCGTCGCCGACGACGTTCGACTGCGAGGTCTCGGTCGGACCGATGGTGCCGGCCTCGGTCATGAACGAGACGAGGGCGTTGGGAATGCCGTCGCCGTTGCGATCGCCGACGTGCGCGGAGCACTCGAGCTTCACGCCTGCGATCAGGTTACGGCTCGGGTCGTAGGCGCCGATGGCATGACGGCCACCCGACGCGTCTCCGGCGATCTGGCCACACTGGAAGGTGAACTGCGCGTGGTTGGGCGTCGAGCCGGCGAAGGTGATGGGCGGTGAGAGCACGGTCTTGTTGCCAGCCGTGGCGACGACGATGACCGAGTTCACGCGGTTGGCCGCCTGGAGCTGCACCTCGGCGAACCCGGAGTCACGCTGCGACTGAACGCTGGTGGGGCTGAGGGTGACCGAGGGCGTGCCGCCCGACTGCAGCTTGAAGTCGACCTGCTGACCGGCGAGCGGAAGGCCGCGCTCATCGTAGAGGCGGAAGCGCACCGTCACGATCTCGCCGATGCGAGGCTGCAGCGGAGTGATCTCGACGAACTCCATCGTCGTGGGCCCCACTCCTGCTCCACAACCAGCCAACAACAGCAACGTCGCCAGGACGCGCAGGCGCATTCACGACCTCCGGAAAGGAGGGCATCTTTGAGGCGCCCCACCCTACGGTCAAGCGACAATCCGTGTGGGTCAGGGCCCTGCGCCGAAGGAGCCGAGGCGGGTCACGGCGAAGTTGAAGCCCACGAACTCGATCGGACCGACGATTCCCGATCCATTCAGGCGCTGCGCGACGGTCGCTTCGATGCGGAAGCACTCACAGGCCGGCGTCCACGTTCCCGTCACCGAGTACTGCGCGAAGCTCAGCAGCACGTCCTGCAGCTCGTTGCCGTTCGCGTCCTTCACCTTGTCACCGTTCGCGTCGAGGCGAGGCCATTGACGGCTCTGGAAGGTGAGATCGCCACGGACGAGGAGCGGCCCGAAACGAACACGGCCACCACCCAGCAGGCGCTGGGCGCGGCTCTCGGCGGCCGACGGCACGGGGTCTCCGAAGAGCAGGTCGATCGGCGTGCGGGCGCGGTTGGTGCCGTCGTCGAGCAGGTTGTCGTAGCCCGCGTAAAGGCCGTGCCCCTGCGGCATGTCGAAGGTGAGCATCGCCGAGCCTGTGGTGAAGCGCGGCATCGGCGCGGCGTCGGCCGTCTTTCGCCACCGCGGCTCCATTCGCGCCTGCCCCATCAAGGTGAACCACCACGCGCTCATGGCGAGCCGTGCGTACGACTCGGCGAGGCGCGGCGTGTTGAACCGGTTCGGTTCCGTCGTCTCGGGAGCGAGCAGCCCACCAGGCCCGGGCGTCACGGGAGAGAGCAGATCGAAGCCCTGGCCGAGCTCGAGACGGAGCACCTCGCGCCCTCCCCGCTCGACGAGCCGATTTCGCAGCTCGGCCACGGCCTGCACACGTGGCCGGTTGTCGGAGATCGAACGATCGATCTCGTCGTAGGCGGCCGGGCCTCCGAGCACCGACGGGTCGAGGCGGGTGGGCGCGGTCGCGAGCACGAAGGGAACGGCGCGGGCCTCGATGATCGGCGTGACGGAGTGGCGAAGCGTGCCGTTGAAGACGCGCGCGAGCTCGAGCTCCGAGCGTGCCGCGAGCAGTGGATAGCCGCGGGTCACGGTTCGCCCGCTTGATTCACCGAACCACGCGCCCTGTCGCCACGCCGCCATGCCCGAGACCGACACGGCGTTCGCGATTGCGCCACCTGCCCAGAGGCGAGGCATCACGTTCAGGCGCAGGCGTGACTCGCGCTCGCCCAGCTGCCACTGACCGTTCGCCAGCCCCATCTTGAGTGCGTTGCCGGGGACGTTGGGCAGACGTGTGGTGGGGCACTGCGTGAGCTGATTCGGTTCACGCGCCAGATAGAGCCGCTCGACGACGCACTCTGCCGGCAGCTCGGCTCCCGTGAACGGGTCGAAGAACCGGCCTTCATTCGCGAGGGCGCCCTCGTCTCCCGTGCCGAAGCGCAGCGGCATCTGCTGAACCGCATCGGCCGTGAGATCGAAGAACAGCGGCCCCGCGAGCTGACGCAACGGCAGCGCGAAGGTGAGCGCCGGCAGCCGCTGAATCGTGTTCGGGCCGTACTTCGGAGCCGTCGACGTGCGAGGGAAGAAGTCTCGACCGAACAGATCGTAGCCCGTCGTGAGATCCTGCCGGAGCACGGCATCGAGGGTGAGCAGGTGATCGTCGCTGCGATGAAAGAGCACCGCCGAGGAGCGCAAGTACCCGGCCTCGCGTGCGATCACGTCGGGCGTGATGTCGCGCTGGTAGTAGCCGTCGGAGTACGCGGCGAGATCGATTCGCGTGCCGAAGCCGTGCCCGAAGTCCTGGGTGTGAAACAGCGACGCTTCACCGCGAAGGCCACGTGTTCGCGCGAGGGCCAGAGAGGGATTGCCGGGGTCACGCTGCTCGCGAAGATCGTAGAGGAGGCCCAGCGTCACCCTGCCCTGCGCGCGATCGGAGAGCACGTAGCGGAACTCCGAGAGCAACCGCGGGCCCATGATGCCGTACGCCTGCTGAAACGCCGACGGCACGGGGTCGAGTGCGCCATCGCGCCACGGCGTTCGAAACGCGTCACCTTGAAACACCCCGAGCCGGCCGGGCTGCTCGATGGTGCGCCGCGCTCCGCCGAAGAAGTACCCGGGCGTGAAGGTGAAGTCGGCGCTGCGGCCCGCGGTGACGAACACCGGCTGCTCGAACGAAAACCCGTTGAGCAGCGTGCCGCCCGGCTTTGGAAAGAGGAGGCCCGTCGCGCGATCGCCGAGCGGCAGACTCAGCGGCGGCAGAATGAAGACCGGCACCTCACCCACGACCGGAACCTTCTTCACCCACGTGATCGGCCACTGCACGAACACGCGATCGGCCTCTTTGTTGAGCACGGCTTCGTTCGTGCGAATCGACCAACTCGGTGAGTTGAGATCGCAGTCGCACGGCGTCAGCTCGAGGTCCTCCATGCGCCAGCCATCGCCTTCGCGCACGAAGTGGTTGCCCGACATCACCATCGTGGAGCGGCCCGCGGCCTCGGCTTCGGCGAGCGTCTTCGCCGCGACGAGCTTGTCTCCATTCGCGCCCGCCTTCGCGAACGCCTTGCCGTCGAGCACGTGGGCTTCGGTGACGGTCTCCCCATCGAGCTCGAGCTCGATGACGTCACCCACCATCAACGTCGGCGTCGTGCCCTGGGCGATGCGGGCCCAGACGTTGCCCATGGCGAGGGCCCGCTGGGAGTTCTGGTCGTAGAAGATGCGGTCGGCGTCGATGGCGGCGCCTGCGGTCTCGAGGTGCGCGCGCCCTTCGGCGATGGTGCGCTTCTTCTGCCCATCGTGGAGCACCCGCTCAGCGGTGAGCGTGATCTCCGTCGGCTCAGCCGGAAGGGCTGGCGCAGAGATCACCGTCGCCGTGAGGAGCCAGCCGAGCCACATCGCCAGCGCGCTGTATCAGTCTGGCCGCTCGAACTCGACGGTCAGCTCGTTGCCGGCTTGCGAGGTGCGGTAGGCGACGGCGCGCTTCAGGCTGATGGTGACGCGCACGTGGGTGTCGTCGGCGGTCTCGGGCTTCACGAGTGAGACGGCGGTGTCGAAGAACGAGGCGTCGAGCATGCGCTCGTTGTTGGGCAGGCCGATCTCGGTGTTCTCGAGCGTCACCACCACGTTGCGGCGGCCGTCTTCACCCACCGAGAAGCGCACCGGTGCTGAGGTACGCATGAAGATGCGGCCCACGCCGTCTTGCTGGCGGAAGCCGACGTACGTCATGCGTGCGGGGCGGCCGGCGAGCTCGGCGGGCGTTGGCGTGCGGAGCGCTGCTTCTTCGAGCTCACGCTGCTTTCGTGCGCGATCGGCCTTCGCGAGCTCTTCGCGGCGGGCCTCTTCTTCGGCCGAGTGCTTCTTCGACTCGAGCTTCGCCAGGCGTTCGGCCTCGGCGCGCTCCTCGGCTTCGCGCTTCTTGCGGTCCTTCTCTTCGCGGGCGACGCGCTCCTTCTCTTCGCGGTCGAACTTCTCGGCCATGGCGCGGGCTTCGGCGTCGGCGCGCTCCTTCGCCTTGCGCTCGGCGATCTCCCGGTCCTGCTTCGCGCGCTCTTCACGCGTCATCTTCTCGCGCAGGGCGAGCTCCTCCTTCTCGCGGGCCTTGCGCTCCTTCTCTTCGCGGGCGAGGCGCTCCTTCTCTTCACGCTCGGCGAGCTTCGCGGCCTCTTCGGCCTTGCGCTTCTCTTCCTTCTCGAGCTTCGCCAGGCGGGCCTTCTCTTCACGCTCGGCCTTCTCACGCGCCTCGGCGTCGGCCTTCTCGCGGGCGAGGCGCTCCTTCTCCTGGCGCTCGGCCTCGAGCTTCGCGAGGCGTTCGTCTTCGGCCCGCTTCTTCGCCGCTTCGGCTTCGCGCTTCTTGCGATCGCGCTCTTCGCGGGCGAGCCGCTCCTTCTCTTCACGTTCGGCGCGCGCCTTCGCCTCGGCCTCGGCCTTCTCCTGCGCGATTCGCTCCTTCTCGAGCCGCTCGGCCTCGAGCTTCGCGAGGCGCTCTTCTTCGGCCTTCTTCTTCGCGGCTTCGATCTCCCGCCGCTTCGCCTCTTCGGCTTCCTTCTTCACGCGCTCGGCTTCGAGCTTCGCCAGCCGGGCCTCTTCGGCCGCCTTCGCCTTCTTCTCGGCTTCTGCCTTCGCGACGCGCTCCTGCTCTTCTTTCTCGGCCTTCGCCTTTGCTTCTGCTTCGGCCTTCTCTCGCGCGAGGCGATCACGCTCGGCGGCTTCGGCGATGGCCTTCGCCTGACGTTCGGCCTGGGCCTTCTCCTGCGCCATTCGGGCGAGCTCTTTCGGGTTCTGCGGCAGCTTCACGACGAGCGAGGGGCCGACGGTGACGATGTCGCTCTCGAGCTCCTGCTCGAAGCCGATCAACACGCGCGCGATGGCGGCCGACTCGCTGCCGTAGCTCGCGGTCTTCACCACCGTGATGGTGCCGTCGTTCACCTTCGTCTCGGCGGGCACGCCCTGGAAGACGGCCTCGGAGATGTCGATGACGAGCCGCGGCGGGTCGGTGAGGGTGAAGGTGGTGAAGCTCGGGCGACGGGAGCCGGTCACCTCGACGGTGCCGCCCTTCACCTCGATCTTGGTGATGACGTTGAGCTGCACGCGGTCTTGCGCGAGCGCGAGGGAGTCGGTCAGCAGCAGCACGCACACGAGCCACGCCGCGCCAACGCGCCTCTGCCACGACGACCTGCGTCCGGGCTGTCTCATCCTGTAGCAACGCTAGCAACCCGCCGGGAGACGCCAAATTTCCGGCCAGCCGATCGGGTCGCCTGGCAGGGCTTCAGCGAATGCGGGGCAGCGAGGGAGCCCGCGCTCGGTGCGTGCGCGCGTACTCGATGAGGTTCTTGATGTCGTAACAGACCTGCCGGGCGTCATGGCCCATGGTCAGCTCGATGTGGCTGTTCCCCTTCACCGGGCGCCAGAGCAGGTAGTCGGACTTCGCAGAGCGGTAGACGCTGCGGGTCGACTCGACCGACGCGAGCGGATCTTGATCGCCGAAGATGATCGCCATCGGCACGCGGATCTTCCCGAACCCGCGCTTGAAGTCGTAGCCGGTGCGGTAGCAGACCAGCTCGTTGGCGCGGGCCCAGCGGGCGAACTGCTCGACGACGAGGCGGGGCTCCTTTTCGCCGCCCTCCTTCAAGAGCCACCGCACGTTGTCCATCTGCATGCGGTCCCACCGGGCGAGGTAGTTCACGCGTGCGGCGATCATGCCGAGCACCGGGCTCTCTTCGGCGTAGCCGAGCGCGTCGGAGGCCAGCTTGAGCCAGGTGTCGAGCGGCAGGTACCGGTAGCGGAACGGCTTCGGCGCGTCGGGCGGCGTGCGGCGGAACAGCTTGGAGCCGAGCTCGGCCGCCGTGTGCAGCATGCCACGCTGCAGGTTCAGGCTCGCGAGCGTGGCGTCGACGGTGCTCTGCACGACCGGCTCGGCGAACGCGAGCAGCTTGAGCGCGAAGCTGCCCCGCCCCATCTCACCGGGCGCGCCGATGGTGACGATGCCCTCGAAGTGGTCGTGAATGCCGGCGTACCCGTACCCGAGGATGCCGCCCATGGAGTGGCCGCAATAGAAGATCTTCTCGCGGCGGGTGATGCGGCGCACTCCGGCGACGGCGGCGGGCAGGTCGTAGAGAAAGTAGCTGTCGATGTCCCACGCGTAGTCGAGATCGCTGGGCAGCTTTCGGCCGAAGCGCGCGCACCGCTCGTGCTGAAAGGCGATCGAGCTCTTCCCGTGGCCGCGCAGCTCGAGGATGTGAATGTCGAGGCCGAAGAAGAGCAGGTTCTTCACGAACTCGCCGCTCGTCCACGCGTGGCGGTTCTGACAGAAGCCGTGCACCAGCAGCATCGGCTCTCCGAAGAGGGGCTGCGGGAACGTCTGGGGCGTGGGGCGGTACCGCGTGATGACGAGCGACCACCCATCGGCCGTCTCCACCACGTACTTCGTCTTCTTGTAGAGGGCGCGGAACTCGACGTCGTCAACGGTCGGGTGAGCGACCTCTCTCTGGGCTGGTGCTGACATCGCGACGGCACTCTACGCCCGGCCGTGACGAATGCGTCACGTGTTCTCAGTTCGACTGCGCCGTCGCGAGCCGCTTTCCCAGTTCGACTGCGCCGTCGTGAGCCGCTTTCTCAGTTCGACTTCGCCGTCGCGAGCCAACGTCGCCGCGGCACGGGCCCACGGTCATCGATGGAGACGCCGCTCCTCAGGCTCGCTTTGGGCTTCGTCTCACGAGTCCCCAGTTCGACTGCGCCGTCGCGAGCCAACGTCGCCGCGGCACGGGCCCACGGTCATCGATGGAGCCGCCGCTCCTCAGGGAGGCGTCAGCTTCGCGAACTTGAACCCGATGCGCGCCGCGGTGCCGTTGGTGTCGTAGTAGTTGCCCATTCGCACCTTGAAGTAGTCGCCCTTCGAGGTCTTCACGACGTAGAGGTGCGGCAGCGTCGTGAGCCGGTGCACACCGAGGTCGTAGTAGTACCAGCCACCCTCGACCGTGTTGAACACCGGCTCGGAGCCGTCCTTCACGTACCCGCTTGCCGGCGCCTGCGTCATCGCGTCGAAGTCGCCGTCCTTCAAGACCAGCACCTCGACCGTGCCCGAGGGGTTGGTGCCGCCGCCGTTCGCCCGAATCTTGTCGCGCTGAAACGACAGGTCCCACGCGTTGGTGGCGTCGGCCTCGTCGAACTTGAGCTCCTTCGGCTCGTCGAGGTCGATGTACGTCGGCAGCGTCTTCGACGTCGCGTCGACGAGCGAGTCGACCACGCCCGCCTGCACGGTGAAGCTGAAGAGCGGCTCGGTCGGCAGCTCGCCACAGACACCGTCGAAGCAGTCGGTCTTGCGAAGATCGGGCGCGCAGCCAGCCAGCAACAGCAACGGGAGCAAGCGGTTCATCATGGTCAGTACTCCAGCATCGCGCCCGCGACGGCTCCGCGCGGCGGCCTTGGGTTGAAGTCGGCGTCGCCTGCGTTGAGCAGGTTGTAGCCATTGACGAAGAACTTGAGCCACGGCTTGAACACCCACGTGATCTGCACCTCGAGATCGAAGTACCCGGGCGCCATCACCGTGCGCGTCTCTCCGAAGCCGAGCACGTTGGCGAAGCCGAGCCCGCTGCCCACGTAGAACGGCCTCGGCCCGTTCCAGGTCGCGCGCACGACGCCTTCGAGGCCAGTCGGCCGGTACTTCGCGTTGAGGCCCACGTTCACGCGGTGGTTGCTACGGCCTTCGAGCGGCCGGTTGCGGGTGAGATCGCGCGCGTCGAGCCCCATGTACGCGAGGTCGAGCGAGGCGCCCTTCGAGAGCTTCATGCGGGCGTTGATCTCGGCGCCCTGCGTGTACGCGCCGGCGACGTTCTCGTACGAGAAGATCGTCGGGTTGTCGGGGTTGGGCGTGCCGTTGGCGGTGATGTTGATGAGGTTCGAGAGGCTCGTGTGCCAGGCGCTGGCCGACACCGTCCACCCCTCGAGCGGCAGGCGATAGTCGACGGCGACGTTCACCGTGCCCGAGCGCTCGGGAATGAGGCCGGGGTTGCCGTCGACGCAGTAGCCGATGCCGGTGTTGCAGAAGCGCAGGAAGAGCTCGTTGAACGAAGGCGGGCGGAAGCCCAGGCCCCACGCGGCGCGGAAGGTGAGTGACGGGCCCGCGTCGATCTTGAACGCGAGCCGCGGAGACGGCGCCGCCCCGAACTGGCTGTCGATGTCACCGCGTACGCCCGGCTCGAGCGCCAGCTTCACGGTGTCGGTCGCCGCGATCTGCCAGGAGTCCTGCACGAAGAAACCGATGCGGCCGCGCTGCACGTAGTTCGACACCAGGCGCGAGCTCGACAGGTTCTCGGACAGCACCTCGAGCCCACCGCTGACCAGGTGGTTGCCGAGCTTCTGATCGACCTGCGCGTAGCCCTCGAAGAGCCGGGTGATCGTCTGCGTGTAGTCGTCGAGCTTTCGCGAGTTGCGCTGATCGAGCTGGAACTGATCTTTGAAGAACCCGAAGTGCCCGCGCACGGTGAGCGTCGTGTTCGTGGAGGTGAAGGTGTTGCGAACGCCCAGCCACTCGTCGAGCTGCTCGGTGCGCTGCACGCGGTTGAAGACGGCGCCAGTGTCGTTCTGATCGACCGCGCGAAGATCGGTCCACGCGTAGGCAGTGCGGCTCCAGGCGCGGAGCGTCTCGCTGGGGTTCCACGAGACGTCGACGTCGTAGTCGAGGCGACGAATGCCCGGCCCATTGTCGGCGACGTTGTCAGGGTTGCGATCGAAGGGGCTGCGGTGACGAAAGCCGGCTCCACCGCGCAGCTCGAAGGCGCCCAGCTTCGAGGCCGCGTGGGCACGAACGTCGGCCTCGGTGCCCACCGGCACGTCGTTGGAGCCGTTCTGAAACGCGCCGCCCATCGCGCGGAGCGAGAGCTCGAGGTTCCGCTGTGGCCTGCGGGTGATGAGGTTGATGACGCCACCGACCGCGTCGGCGCCATAGAGGGCAGCAGCCGGGCCCTTCACGATCTCGACGCGTTCGAGATCACGCAGGCTGAAGCGGGTGACGTCGGTGATCGTTCCAGCGCGGCCAGCGATGCGCTGCCCGTCGACGAGCACCAGCACGTACTCGGGGTCGAGGCCCTGCAGGCGAATGCCGACGCCGCGGTTCGTGTAGACCATCTCGACGCCGGGGTGCTGCTGCAAGAGCTGGCCGAGGTCGCGTACGCCGAGCTGCTCGATCTGGGTGCGGGTGATCACCTCGGTGGGCACCACGACGTCCTTCAACTTCCGCTCGGTGCGTGAGCCGGTGACGACCGTCTGCATGCGCCTGTCGGGGTCCTCCTCGACGCCGGCATCGACGACGGCGACGACGCCCGCATCGTCGATCGGGATCAAGGCTTCGGCGCTCGGGCCACCGTCGAGCAGCTCGGGCGCTTGAGACAGAACGAGGAAGGCGACGGCGGAAATCATGTTGATTGTGTTAGCCGAGCAGATCGCCCGATCCATCATGGGTTTGTCAGACGGGTCGGCCACCCCGGCAAAGGCTGCGCGACTCGCGAGTGGTCACGGTTTCTCGCGAGAAAACTGCGCGATCGGCCACTTCACGCGCGTCATCGAAACGATCGAACCTTCACGCGCGGCGCTGTCGGCGGCGAATTCGGCTTCGTTCGAACGGCGTCGAGCGCGGCGAGATTGGCGGCGGGGCGTCTTCGATTTCCCGGCGGCGCGCACGAGTGGAGCGCGCTCTCGAGCCCGAGCGACCCTTCGCGCCCTGGCCTGGTGGCGACGTGAAAGCCCTGACCGTCTCGCAGATCGTTCTTCTTGGGCCGCTGCAGTGACGAGAGCGACGAGAGGCGCGGCACCTCGAGGCCGGGCACGAGCGCGGTGGCGCTGCGACGACTTCTCGAGAGGCGGGCAAGCCGGCTGCGAGGCAACACGAGCCGTTTCCCCGTCACGCCCTGCGCACGCGCGATCTCGACGTGCAGCTCGGGCTCGACCTGTGGCGCTTCGGGTAGCTCGGCGGTGACGACGCGAAGGTGCGTCGCCCTGGGCTGTTGCGCGGCGACGGGCGAGGTGCGTGAGGCCATGACGAGGCGAACGAGGCCCTGCGCTGGAGCCACGTTCGCGGTGAGCACGAGCAGCAGCGAGCCCCCTGCCCTCGCCGCGTCGAGCAGCTTCTTGGTGTCGAGCATCGTCAGCTGCACACCGGTGTGCGTGACGTCGAGCACCACGCAGGTGAAGGCGCCGCTGCGGAGCAGCTGCACTGCCGCCCACACGAGCTGGCCCGGCGCTGGAGGGCGAACGATCAACAACCGCTGCAGGTCGACGCCCATCGGCACGGCCGCCGGTGGGTAGAGCTCTTGCGGGCCATCGACCCACGCCGCGAGGCGCTTCTCACGGCACGCCGCCGCGACCAGCGACAACGCCACCGTCGTTCGGCCCGACGCCTCTTCTCCCGACAGCTCGACGGCGCCACCGAGCCGAAACACGCCGAGCGCATCGAGCTCGGGCGCGCCCGTCGCCAACGTCACCAGGTACCGCCGGGGAGCGGCCTGCACGCGGCGGATCTGCTCCTTCAGGTGCTCCACCACCGAAGCACGGCGCTGCTCGTCTCCTGAAAACCGCTCCGGAGCCGATTTACCGGCCTCTGCTGCGACGCTGACCATGGCGACCTCCAACCGCGATCTCTTGCTGAACACGCATTCAGTATCAAGCCGGGCTGACATTCAGCCCAACCGACACCCCAAGCGTCTGAATTCACTCAGTCACGAGTCGCCAACCTGTGTCGATGTCCCATCGGGTACGGTGCCTCGCGTCTCTGGGGGCTCCGTGAAATCGAACTACCTCTCGTTCGCCGCGCTCGTCGGCAGTGCGCTGTTCTTCGGCTGTCCTCCGCAGCAGGGGCCGAGCGGCCAGTGTTGTGAGCCGCCGCTCCGGTACAACGCCGCGACCGACTCGTGCGAGTGCACCGCCGACGCGAGCGTGGCGGCGTGCGCGCCGGGAAGAACGTTCGACGCCACCTCATGCGCCTGCAAGTGCGCTGCGTGCCCCGCGCCGCAGGTGATCGGCAACTCCGAGACGTGCGCGTGCGTGTGCCCGAACGCGCCGAACGATCTCACCCGCGCGTGCGTCGGCTTCCCCTCGTCGTACACGTTCAACCCGAGCACGTGTCAGTGCGAGTGCCCGGCGAAGCAGTGCACGACGCCGTTCGTCTTCAACGCTCAACGCTGCGCGTGCGAGTGCCCGACGTGCGCCGCGCCGCAGGCGTTGATCGACCCGCTCACCTGCGCGTGTGGCTGCGTGGCGCCCGATGGTGGAGCTCGTACGTGTGGCGCCAATCAGGTGCTCGACCCCACGACCTGCAAGTGCGGCTGCGGCACCACGTGCGCGCCCGGCCAGGTGCAGGACCCGAACACCTGTGCGTGCAGCTGCCCGAACTCCGGCCCGAACGCGTGCGCGAACTTCCCCGCTGGCTTCACGTTCAATCCCACGACCTGTCAGTGCGAGTGCACGGGCCTCACCTGCCCAACGCCGAAGGTCGCCGACCCGCAGACGTGCAGCTGCAAGTGCCCCTCGACGTGCGCGGGCTATCAGGTGCAGGACCCGAACACGTGCGCGTGCCGCTGCCCCAACCAACCGCTCGGCGGAAACGCCTGCACCGGCTACCCGGCCGGCTACACGTTCAATCCAACGACCTGTCAGTGCGAGTGCTCCGGCCTCTCCTGCGCCACGCCGAAGATCGCCGACACGCAGACGTGCAGCTGCAAGTGCCCCTCGACGTGTGCGGGCAATCAGGTGCAGGACCCGAATACCTGCGAGTGCCGCTGCCCGAACTCCGGCCCGAACGCGTGCGCGAACTTCCCCGCTGGCTTCACGTTCAACGCGTCGACCTGTCAGTGCGAGTGCACTGGACTCACCTGCGCGACACCGAAGATCGCCGACCCCCAGACGTGCAGCTGCAAGTGCCCTCCGACGCAGTGCGCGGGCAACCAGGTGCAGGACCCGGCGACGTGCGGCTGCCGCTGCCCGCCCTCGCAGTGCCCCGCCGGCTTCACGCAGAACCCGACGACCTGCGGCTGTGAGTGCACGGGGCTCTCGTGTCAGCAGCCGCGCGTCGCCAACCCCCAGACCTGTCGCTGCGACTGCCCCGCTGCTCAATGCCCGGCCAACCAGATTCAAGATCCGAACACGTGTGCCTGCCGCTGCTCGAACCAGCAGCCCGGCGTGAACCCGTGCGCGAACTTCCCGGCCGGCTTCGCGTTCGACCCGACGAGCTGTCAGTGCAAGTGCACCGCGCTGACCTGCGCGCCGCCGCGCGTCGCCGACGCCACCTCGTGTAGCTGCAAGTGCCCACCCGCGCAGTGCGCCGGAAACCAGGTTCAGGATCCCGCGACGTGCGGGTGTCGTTGCCCCGCGCTCCAGTGCCCGGCGGGCTTCACGCAGAACCCGACGACCTGCGGCTGTGAGTGCACGGGGCTCGCGTGTCAGCAGCCGCTCGTCGCCAACACGCAGGCCTGTCGCTGCGAGTGCCCCTCGGCGCAGTGCCCGGCGAATCAGATTCAGGATCCCACCACGTGCGCATGCCGGTGCTCGAACCAGCAGCCCGGCGTGAACCCGTGCGCGAACTACCCGCCTGGCTTCACGTTCGACCCGACGACCTGCCAGTGCAAGTGCACCGCAGGAGCGTGCCAGCAGCCCCGCGTGCGAAACGCGCTCACCTGTTCGTGTGACTGCCCCTCGTGTCC
Source organism: Archangiaceae bacterium (assembly GCA_016879935.1). GTDB lineage: Bacteria > Myxococcota > Myxococcia > Myxococcales > Myxococcaceae > Xiheimicrobium. Next base: position 48,698 of record JAACJQ010000392.1, read on the forward strand.
TTCGGGGCAGGTGCTGACGAACCCGCAGACCTGTGGCTGTCAGTGCCTGCCGGTGCAGTGCGGCCCCGGGAAGAGTCAGAACCCACAGACGTGCGCGTGCGAGTGCAACCTTCCTTCTGGGCAGTGCCCGCCGCCGCGGCAGGTGAACCAGCAGACGTGCACGTGCGAATGCCCCGCGTGCCCCGGAGCGCAGGTCGCGAACCCGCAGACGTGCGCCTGTGCTTGTCCGGGGCCGGTGCTGCAGTGCCAGTTCCCGCAGACGTGGAACGCCACTCAGTGCAAGTGCCTGTGAGGAACGAAATGCTCCGCGTGGCTGGTGTCGTGGCGGTGCTGATGGGTTCGGCGGCGTTCGCGCAGACGTGTCCTCCGGGACAGTACCTGGCTGGACCCGGGTGCGCGCCGTGCAGTGCCGGTCGCTACTGCCCGGGGAACGACGTCGAGGTGAGCTGCGCGGCAGGAACGTGGAGCGCGGCCATCGGAGCCAGCTCGGCCGCTGCGTGCATCGACTGCGCAGCGGGGACGTTCAGCGAGACCGCGGGCGCGACGTCTGCTGCGGCGTGCGTTCCGTGCGGTGCTGGCAGGTACAGCGCCGTGACGGGGCTCGGCTCGGCGGCAGGCTGCACCGAGTGCCCGGCTGGCACGTGGAGCGCGACCATCGGGGCGACGTCTGCGGCCGCGTGTTCGGCGTGCGGGCCGGGAACGTTCGGCACGGCCACTGGCGCGACCTCAGCGGCAGCGTGCACGGCGTGTCTGCCAGGAACCTTCAGCGCAGCCCTCGGAGCCTCGTCGAGTGTGACCTGCGCTGCCTGCGCGCCGGGAACGTTCAGCACCACATCGGGCGCGACTTCGGCTGCGGCGTGCACACCGTGTGGAGCAGGAACGTACGGAACGACGAGCGGCGCCAAGTCGGCGGCAGCGTGCATTCAGTGTGCTCCCGGCACCTTCAGCGCGTCGATGGGCGCGAGCTCCGCTGCGACCTGCACGCCATGTGGAGCGGGAACGTACGGAACGACGAGCGGCGCCAACTCGGCGGCAGCGTGCATTCAGTGTGCTCCCGGCACCTTCAGCTCGGCGACCGGCGCGAGCTCCGCTGCGACCTGCACGCCGTGTGGAGCGGGAACATACGGAACGGCGAGTGGCGCGGCCTCGGCATCGGCGTGCACCCAGTGCGCAGCGGGAACGTACAGCGCGACGAGCGGAGCCACCTCGAGCGCCACCTGCCTCGCGTGCGGCGCCGGTCGTTTCAGCACCTCGACCGGAGCGACCTCGGCCGCGGCTTGCACGACATGCCCAGCCGGAACCTGGAGCAGCGCGCTGGGTGCAGACTCGGCGACAACCTGCACCGCGTGTGGCGCGGGAACCTGGAGTTCCACCGTTGGCGCCATCTCGATCGCGACGTGTCTTCCCTGTGGAGCGGGTACGTTCAGCCCGGCGATGGGTGCAACGTCGTCAGCAACGTGCACCGCGTGCCCTGCGGGTCGATACAGCGCCACGACAGGGGCGACCTCGGCGACGGCGTGTCAGGCCTGTCCCGCCGGCACCCAGAACGCAACGGCCGGCGCAACGTCGAGCGCTGCATGCATGGCGTGCCCACCCGGAGCTGCTTCTGCTGCCGGAGCCACGGCGTGCTCGAGCTGTCAGGTCGGAACCTTCTCGTCCACGGCGCAGAGCCCTGACTGCACCCCGTGCGCGATCGGTACCGCGACGAACTCGGTCGGTTCGACGAGCTGCACCGCGTGCATCCCCGGCACCTCGGCCCCGATGGAGGGTCAGAACGTGTGTGCACCATGCGCTGGCGGCACGGCGTCGTTCGACGGAGGCGCCTGCCAGCCGTGCCCCGCGGGCCTCTTCTCGATGCCGGGGTCGAGTCAGTGCGTGCCGTGCCCTGCCGGAACGGCCTCGGTCGCGTCGGCGAGCGTCTGCGTGGCCTGCGCGTCGGGAACGTTCGCGCCCGACGCAGGCTCGAGCGTATGTTCCTCATGCGGAAGTTGCGACGACGACAACTCGTGCACGAGTGATCGATGCGATGGCGTGGCGGGCTGCGTTCATGAGGCGATCGTCGGCTGCGAACGTGACGCAGGAAGCGTGGACGCGGGTGTGCTCAGCGACGCGGGTGTGCTCAGCGACGCGGGAGTGCTCAGCGACGCGGGTGTGCTCAGCGACGCGGGCGTGCTCAGCGACGCGGGGGCCACTGTCGACGCAGGGGCCACTGTCGACGCA
>JAACJQ010000009.1 GCA_016879935.1 Archangiaceae bacterium
ACCCGGCGAACCCGAAGGCTCACGAAGAGAGCACCGGCCCCGAGATCGCCAAGCAGCTGAACAACGATCTCGACGCGATGATCGTCGGCGTCGGCTCGGGCGGCACGCTCACCGGCCTCGCCAACGCGTTCAAGAAGTCGATGCCGAAGTGCGAGATGGTGCTCGCCGACCCGAAGGGCTCGATCCTCGCGGACTACATCTCGACCGGCAAACTCGGTCAGGCGGGCAGCTGGGTCGTCGAGGGCATCGGCGAAGACTTCATTCCCACCATCTGCGACCTCTCGAGCGTGAAGAAGGCCTACACCATCACCGACACCGAGAGCCTCGAGACCGCGCGCGAGCTGCTGCGCAAAGAGGGCGTGCTCGCCGGCTCGTCGTCGGGAACGCTCATCGCCGCGGCGCTCAAGTATTGCCGCGAGCAGAAGACGAAGAAGCGCGTGTGCACCTTCGTCTGCGACTCGGGCAACAAGTACCTGTCGAAGATGTTCAACGACTATTGGATGATCGATCAGGGCTTCATCAAGCGTGAGACGAAGGGCGATCTGCGAGACGTCATCTCGCGGCACTTCGACAACGACGCGGTGGTGACGGTGGCTCCCGACGACACGCTGCTGACGGCGCTGGCCCGCATGAAGCTGTACGACGTGTCGCAGCTGCCCGTGCTCGATCAGGGCCGCCTCGCCGGCATCGTCGACGAGTCCGACCTGCTGTTCGCCACCGTCGACGACGAGAAGAAGCTGAAGCTCTCGGTGCGCGAGGTGATGGTGACGCGCCTGCGCCTCAAGACCGTGCAGGTGAACACGCCGCTGCGCGAGCTGACGCCCATGCTCGACTCCGGGTTCGTGCCCATCGTGATGGACGGCGACACGTTCTGTGGGCTCATCACCCGCATGGACGTGCTCAACCACCTGCGTCGCCGCCTCAAGCCGGTCTAGCCAGCACGGGCCCTCTCGCGCTCTGATACGGCGCGGGTGGAGACGACCAGAAGCTCACAACCTGCGATGGCACCGGTCGGTCGCGTCGGCCGGTGCGCCAGCTGCGCGGCCTTCACCTACGACGCGAACGATCTCCCGGAAGAAGACCTGCGCCGGCTCGTGCTCGAGACCGAAGGCCGCGTGCTGACGACGCTCGTCCACCGCACCGACGGCCGGGTGATGTCGGTCGACTGTGGCCACGGAACGATTCGGACGGGGCGCCGCTCGAACAGCCGCAGGTTCGTGGTGCTCGGTGCTGCCGTGGTGGTGTTGGCGCTCGGAGCGCGTCTGCTGTGGCCAAGGCCCGTGATGGATGATCAGCACGACCAGGCCATCGACGGCGTCGAGGTGCCGACGCCCGTGCCTTCGGAGCCCATCGTCGAGGTGCCTCCTCCGCCGGTCACGCAGCCGGTCGTTCCGCAGACCTTCGTGATGATGGCGCCCGCGCCCGAGGTTCGGCCGATCTCCGAACCCATCGTCTCGGAGGCGATGCGAGTCGACGTGCACCTCGGAGACGTCACCCACACGTGGGACCGGCACATCGTGCAGACCAACCAGGTGGTCGACGCGCTCGAGGGTCAGCTCGACCCGGTGCGAGGCTGCTACCGCTCCACGCTCGAGACCTCACGCGGCTACCGCGGCGTGCTGACGACGCGGCTCTTCGTCGAGCGTGATGGCCGGGTTTCGCGACTGTCGCTCTCGTCGACCAACCGCCAGACCGCCAACGCGGCGCTGGAGCGCTGCGTCGAGTCGTCCATGAAGGCCATGGAGTTTCCCGTCTGGGGCTCGGGTCAGGTCGCGTTTCGACTCGTCTTCTCTGGAGCGCTCTGAGTGTTCCACCCACGCGGGCCGTCGTTGTTCGAGCTGGCACAGCAGGCGCTGACGTCGACCGAGCGCGGGTACGACTTGCTGGCCCGCAAGTTCGAGGTCACCCCGTTCCGTACGCCCGATGTGCTGCTCGCGCCGTTCTTCGCGCACGTGTTCGCGAACGGCTCCGTCGCTTCGGCGCTCGACGTCGCGTGCGGCACTGGCGCGCAGCTGAAGTACCTGGCGCCGCACGTCACGCGCCGGCTCACCGGCGTCGACTTTTCGCAGGGCATGCTCGACGAGGCCGCGCGGCAGTTGCCCGACGTGAAGCAGCTCGAGCTTCGTCGCCTCGACGCACGCGCGTTGCCCTTCGCGCAGGAGTTCGAGCTGGTCACCAGCGCGGGCGCGTTCGGTCACTTCGTCGGCGCCGACGAAGACGCGCTGCTCGACGGCATCTCTCGTGCGTTGGTGCCGGGTGGGCGGTTCGTCTTTCTCACCACGCCGATGCCGCCGGTGACGTCTCCGAGCCGCTGGGCCGCCCACGGGTTCAACGCTGCGATGCACCTGCGCAACGCGCTCGTGTCTCCGCCGTTCATCATGTTCTACCTGACGTTCACCTGGCCCGAGGTGAAGCCAGCGCTCGAAAGGCATGGCTTCGACGCGACCGCGCGTGATGGCCTGGTCGAAGGGCGGTTCGCGAAGGTCGTCGCTGTCACGGCGACGAGGCGGAAGTGAAGCCGACACCCGAACAGCGGCTCGAGCGCCAGAGAGACAGGGCCCTCATTCTGGGTGGCGAGCCGCAGGAGATCATCGCGCGCGCCGAGTCTCTGGCCCAGCTGGGCGACGAGTACGGAGGCAGGCACTTCTTCGATTGTCTCGCGCGCTCACCCCGAGCGGGTCATCTCGAACTCTTGCTGCAGTTGGTGGACGCGAGCCTGAACCGGTGGAGTCCGGTGTTCGAACTCGCCGAAGGGGTGGCTCAGCGCGCCGACGTGCCGGAGTTCGTGAGCCTCCTGTCGACACGTGCCCGCTCACTCGAGTTCAGCGCGAACCTGCTGCAGCGGCTCGTGTGCCAGGGCGCCGCCTTGGAACACGTTGCCGAGGTTCAGGTGTTTCGCGACGAACTACTCGAACGGGAGCATCCCTTCGGTGTTCTTCCGCTTCGACGTACCTCGCTCGAGAATTCGCTGGTGCTGTCGCCGAAGGACCTGAGCACCGAAACACGATTCGAGTTCCCTCGAAGCAATCCCGCACAGGCCGTCGCGCCTCGGGTCGCTGCCGTCGTAGAGGCACCTGACGCGCTTCGTGCTGCGACCCGGGCGTGGCGTCGTTGGGAGAGCTTGCAGGTGCTGTTGCACCCTCCGCACGCGGGGCCAATCGATCTCCGCTCGCTGCCGCTGGCGTCGGTTCGTGGTGGGGGACTGCGCGTGGCCGAGACGACCGCGAGCGAGGTCTTCGTGCGCCTCTTCGATGCAGCGGCGCAGGGTGGAGTCCCCGATCTCCCGTTTCGTGGCGGCCGTGGGGCGCTCGGTACCGCGGCGGGGCGGCTGGCTGCCTTCAAGACGCTGTCGGCTTTCATCGACGGGGCGCCGCTCATCGACGCGGTCGACGTGGCCGCGCGCGCCGAGCAGTGCCGATGGTGGCTGTGGGAAGGGACTGGCTGGTTCGGCAACGTCGCATGGGACTTCGGCGCGGCCTGCCTGCGACCAGACAGCATGACGCTCGTCGCGCACGCCGCCACCGACACCGACTGAGTTACTCGACGACGACCAGCTTCGCGCCGTTCTCGACGGCCTGGCCCTCTTTCGCGACGACCTCGAGCACCGTGCCGGCCTTCGGCGACTTCAGCTCGTTCTCCATCTTCATCGCCTCGACGACGACCAGCCCCTGGCCTTCGGTCACCACGTCGCCGGCCTTCACGAAGACCTTCACGACCTTGCCGGGCATCGGCGAGTTGATCGTCTGCCGGCCCTCGACTTCGAACACCGCGTTGGCGGCGCGCAGAATGCTCTGGCGCTCGTCGACCACGTCGAAGCGGTTCACCTGCCCGCGGAGCAGCACGGCAATCTCATCGGCCTTCTCTTCGAACTCGGCCACGAAGGTCGACGAGCCCTGGCGCAGCGTCATGCCGAGGCCTGGGAGCGCCTGGGACTCCACCTCGAGGCGCTGGCCGTCGATCGACACGGCGTAGCGATCGTCACCGAGCGACTCGATGTCGAGCGTGACGGCCTTGTCCTTCGGCTTCGAGAGATCCTTCGCGAGGTAACGGGTCGCGCGTGACATGGCTTCAGCTCCTCTTCCAGCTCGCGGCGCGGCGGCCAGCGGTGCGCCAGCCCGACGTCGCAGCGACGGGGCCGGTGGTGGCGTGCAGCTTCGCCTTTGCTTCGGCGCGTTGGTGGGCGCGCAGGGCGGCGGCGATCATCGCGACGCGCGTCAGCTCGGGCTTTGCTTCTCCGAGCAGCGTCGCATGCGCACGGCCGAGGAAGCCCGTGTCGTAGTCGCCGCGCTGGAACTCGGGGTGCGCGAGAATGCCCTTCAGGTACGCGATGTTCGTCGTGATGCCCTTGACGATGTACTCGTCGAGCGCGCGCTGCATGCGGCGAATCGCTTCGGCGCGCGTGGGGCCCCAGACCGACAGCTTGCTGATCATCGGGTCGTAGGTGTTCGGCACCGTGTACCCGGCGTACACGCCCGAGTCGTCGCGCATGAACGGGCCGCTCGGCGTGCGCAGCGCTTCGATCGTCCCCGGCGAGGGCATGAAGTTCGTCGCGGGATCTTCCGCGTACACGCGCACCTCGATGGAGTGCCCACGCGGCGGAATCGGCTCGAGCAACGGCAGCACACCACCTTGCGCGACGTGCAGCTGCCACGCGACCAGGTCGATGCCCGTCACCCACTCGGTCACCGGGTGCTCGACCTGCAGGCGCGTGTTCATCTCGAGGAAGTAGAAGTTGCGCGAGGCGTCGACGAGGAACTCGACCGTGCCGGCGCCGACGTAGCCGACGGCCTTGGCCGCCTTCACCGCCACCTCACCCATCGCCGCGCGCATCTGCGGCGTGAGAATGGGCGAGGGCGTCTCTTCGACGACCTTCTGGTTTCGCCGCTGCGCGCTGCACTCGCGCTCGTTGAGGTGAATGCAGTTGCCGTGCGTGTCGGCGAACACCTGAATCTCGACGTGGTGCGGCTGGTCGAGGAACTTCTCCATGTAGACGGAGTCGTTGCCGAACGCGCTCATCGCCTCGCTGCGCGCCGTGCGCCAGGCCGAGTCGAGATCGTCTTCGCGGTCGACGCGGCGCATGCCCTTGCCGCCACCACCACCCGCCGCCTTCAGCATCACCGGGTAGCCGATCTTCTTCGCGTAGGCCTTCGCCTCGTCGGCGCTGGTGAACGGCTCCGTGGTGCCGGGAACGACGGGCACGCCGGCCTTCATCATGTTGGCGCGGGCGCGCGTCTTCTCGCCCATCGAGTCCATGGCCGAGGCCGGAGGCCCGACGAAGGTGACGCCGGCCTTCTCGCACGCGCGCACGAACGACGCGTTCTCGGAGAGGAAGCCGTAGCCCGGGTGAATCGCGTCGGCGCCCGACTGCTTCGCGGCGGCGAGAATGTTCTCGGCCACGAGGTAGCTCTGTCGCGAAGGCGCCGGGCCGATGCAGTACGCCTCGTCGGCGAAGCGGGCGTGCAGCGCGGTGCGGTCTGCCTCGGAGTAGACGGCCACGGTCTTGATGCCGAGCTCTTTGCAGGTGCGCATGACGCGAACGGCGATCTCGCCGCGGTTCGCCACCAGCACCTTCTGGATGCGTGCCATGGGCCGGGCCCTGTAGCCCCGACCGCCACGCCTGTCATTCAGTCGATGGTGCCGCCGTCACGGCGCTGGCCGGTGGTGCCGGGCGTCTCTGAGGTGGTGAGCCACCTGAACGAGTCGACCGTGATGAAGCTGTCGAGAATGTGATCGCCCACGTCCCAGATGGCGATGCGCAGCTCGAACTCCTCGCCGCCCTTCACGTTGCCGCGGGTGATGAGCCGGGCCGTCGCTCCGCCACGCAGGCACGTCGTCGGCGCCGTCTTGTCGAAGTACGTGCCCGCGAGCACCGCCGGGCCTTCGGTGCACGAGTCGGGGCTCAGCGACTGGTCCCAGCACTTCGGGTTCGCCCGCTCCGTCTCGCAGGCCTGGAAGAGCGGCGTGCCTGACGCGACGTTGATGCCGATGGGCCACGAGAGCCCACCCTTGGTGAACGTCATCAGGTTGTGGTCGGGCGGGTTCTGCGCCGTCGAGGTGGTCAGCACCACGACCTGATCGTTGTACGGGCTGCAGACGTACTCGGGGAACTCCTGGCTGTAGAAGCGGGTCAGCAGGCTGAAGCTGCGAGCCTGCTGCGGCGCCTTGAGCTTCAGGTGCAGCATGATCGAGTCGCGCGCCTTGCTGTCCGACGAGCCGGCCTGACACTGCGGCGTCGAGGGCAGCAGGCCGGGGAGCTTGAGGGGGCCGTTGCTCGCGCCGAACCAGTCCTGCAGACAGCCCGGGCCCTGACACTGGTTGAGCTCGACGTTCGAGCCGAGGCTGGCGGGGCCGAGGCCTGCGGGTTGGTTCGCGCGCCCCGAGCCGAGCACGAGCATCGTGTTGCCCGTCTCGGCACGCTCGGGACCGACACTCTCGAGAATGCCGATACCAGCGGCCGACAACGGTGCCTGGGTACCATCGGCACGGCGAACGTCCGCCCAGAGCAGGCCTTCGCACACGTCCATCGCGCGCGCGTAGTCACCTGCATCGAGCGCGCTCCCTGGCAGCAGGCCGTCGTCACAGCCACCGTCAGGGCGCACGGCGTCGACCAGCCCATCGCAGTTGTCATCAATGCCGTTGGGCACGTCGGGCGCGGCGGGGTTCACCTGCGCGGGCCTCGGGCACGTGGTCGTCGTCTCGCAGCAGTCTCCCGTGAGCACCGTGAAGCCGTCCCCATCAGGGTCGGCCGGCGTCGCGCACGTGCCCGCGTCACAGCCCTGCGTTCGCGAGCACGGGGCGTCGCAGCGGCCGCAGTGCAGGCGGTTCGTCGAGGTGTCGATGCAGACGCCGCTGCACGCCGTGAAGCCGGCGGGGCACGACAGCTCGCAGGTGCCGGCGTCGCAGACCTCTGCGCCCAGACAGCGCACGCCGCAGCCGCCGCAGTGGGCCTTCGAGGTCGCCAGCTCGAAGCAGCCTCCGGAGCAGAAGGTCGTCGGCACCGCGCACTGGCAAGCGCCGGAGACGCAGGTGCCGTTTTCACAGCGCGCACCGCACTGGCCGCAGTTGAGCTCGTCGTCGGTGAGCGACACGCAGCGGTTGAAGCAGAGCGTCTCGGTCTCGGTGCAGGCCGTGCAGACGCCCGCGACGCAGCCCTCGCGATCGCCGCAGGCGAGGTTGCAGCCGCCGCAGTGCCGTCGATCAGACGTGGTGGCCACGCACTGGCCGTCACACAGCGCCTGCGTGTCGGAGCAAACGATCGCGGCTTCGGGCTGACACGACGAGCAGGCGTGCACGAACGTCGCCATCAGCACCACGCTCCCGAGTCTCACGCGCGCGAGCGTAGTCGCTCTTCAGCGGCGTTTGCCGTGACCGACGCGATCGCGACGCTTCGTCTCGGGAATCTGGCGCTGCGGCTTCGCGCGGGCCTCGAGCTCACGCTGCAGCTGCCGCCACGCCTCGTAGCGATCGTCGGCGAGCGTCTCGTCCTGCAGGGCCTGCTGCACCGCGCAGCCCGGCTCCTGCTGATGACGACAGTCGGAGAAGCGGCAGCCCTCGGCCAGCGCCGTGATGTCGTCGAACGCCTTCGTGAGGCCTTCGTCGGCGTCCCACAGCTGCACCTCGCGCAGGCCGGGGTTGTCGATGAGCGCTCCGCCCGTCGGCAGCACGATGAGCTCTCGGCTGGTGGTGGTGTGTTTGCCTTTGCCGTCGTCTTTGAGCTCACCGGTGCGCTGCTGCCCGCCACCGATGATGCGGTTCACCAGCGTCGACTTGCCGACGCCCGAGCTGCCGAGGAACGCGGTCGTCTTGCCGGGGCCGACGTACTGGCGAAGCTCGTCGAGGCCCTGCCCATCGAGCGCGCTCACCACGTGAATGGGAACTTCGGGCGCCACGGCCTTCGTCTCGTCGAGGAAGAAGGGCAGGTCGTCGCAGACGTCGGCCTTGTTCAAGATGACGACGGGCTTCGCGTTGCTCTCCCAGCTCAACGTCAGGTAGCGCTCGAGCCGGCGCGGGTTGAAGTCCATGTCGAGGCCCATCACCAACATCAGGAAGTCGATGTTCGCGGCGATGACCTGCGGCTGGTTCTGCGTGCCCGCCACCTTCCGCACGATGGACGAGCGGCGGGGGAGCAGGGCGTAGACGAGCGCTTCGCCCTCTTCGGGAATGCGAGCGGCGACCCAGTCACCGACGGCGGGGTGATCTTCGGCGCTCTCGGCCTTGTGCAGAATGCGGCCGCCAGTGCGGGCCCAATGCTCTCCGCGCTTCGAGATGACGCGCAGCTGCTTGCGGTAGACGAGAATGACGCGCGCGGGCTCGAGGCCTTTCGCGGCGTGCGGGGCGATGGCGGCGTCGAAGTCGGGGCCCCAACCGAGGTTCGTCTTCCAGTCGGCGGCGTCCGTCATGCGGGCAGGACGACGCGGGGGCGCGGAGCTGACGTCACGAGCTTCAGTGCGGGTACCCGACCATCTCGTGCTTCTCGGGATCCCACAGCTTGAGCTTCAGCGCGGCGACGATGTCGCGCGGCGACCACGTGGTGACGCCGGGGTGCTGCAGCTCGGGAATGCCGGCCATCGCCTCGGGCAGCCGGTAGAAGGGAATCGTCGCGTTCAGGTGGTGCACGTGGTGGAAGCCGATGTTCGCCGTCATCCAGTTCATGAAGAAGCCCATCTTCATGTAGCTCGACGAGTCGATGGCCGCGCCCGAGAACGTCCACGAAGAGCGGTCGGCCACCTGCACGCCGGGGTAGTTGTGCTGCGCGTAGAACAGGTACGCGCCCGAGCTCGCGGCGACCGCCATCGGAATGAACCAGCCGAACAGGTACGCGTCGAGGTGGCTGTTCATGCCGCTCCACACACCGAGGCTGGTGACGAGCACGAGCGAGAGCAGGCCGCCCCAGTGCTTCGCGGGCGCGCGGAGGAACGGCTTGAGGCACATGCCGATGCCGACCACCGTGAAGATGGCCAGCAGCATGTTCAGCGGTGAGCGCACGACGCGGTACATGAAGCGCTGCATCGGCGTCGCGGCCGCGTACATCGCGGGCGTCAGCATGGGGTAGCTGCCGATGTGCGAGCCGACGAGCTTGGCCGTGTGCTGGTGGTGGTAGTTGTGCGTCTCGCGCCACACCGACGGCGGCGTGAGAATGAACTCGCCGAAGACGAAGAAGAGGAACTCGGCCGGCTTCGACTGACGAAGAATCGCGCCGTGCTGGAAGTCGTGGAACAGGCAGAACGCGCGCACCGAGGTGAGGCCCGCCAGCACCGAGAAGGGCAGGCGCATCCACCACTCGGGGAGCATCACCGCGGCCGTCACCAGGCCCGCGAGAATCGCGAACGTCGACAGCGTGTACGCCCACGAGCGGCCGACGTTCTCGGCCGTGTACTCACGCGAGTGCAGCAGAATCTCTTTCTCGGCGCGGCGGCCGTTGGCGGCAGCAGCGGGAGGAGCAGGTTCCATCACAGTGGCGGTCGTCATGATGGGCGTGCCGCTAGCACAAGCCGCCAGAGGAACCCAAGCGGTCGCCCCACCCGAAGAAGCGCAGATAATGCGCGCCTTTGCGGCTGCTCAGTCGACGTTGTCCCACCGGAAGGCTTCGCGATCGAGCGCGTCGTCGGCGAGCGACTTGATGAACTCGTCGTCGTTGTCGTCGATCTTCGCGATGTTCGCGCGCACGCGGTCGCGCGCCTGACCGGTGAAGACCTCGAGAATCTCGATCTCCTTCGTCACCGCGGCGGCGCCCTTCTCCTGCAACGCCGTCGACACGCGCGACATCGTCGAGGCCAGCATGAAGAGGTCGATCATGATGTCGGCCATGCGGCGGCTGGCGAACTGCTTGCCGATGATGTTCTTGCCGTGTTTGCGGAGCACGCGATCGACCGCGCCAGCGAGCTCGCGCGTCAGCTCTTCGAAGACGAGCTGGTTCTTCTCGAGCGCGGCGTGCAGCTTGGTGAACTTCGTCTTCTCGCGCTTGACCGACGTGGTGGCGAGCGAGGCGCGGCGGTGTGCGTACTCCGAGAGCACGCCGAAGCCCTTGATGGGGTTGTTGAAGATGCCCTTGAGCGAGTCGGCGAGCTCCTTCAGCTCGGAGCCGACCTCGTTCATCGCCGTCAACGCGATGAAGAGCCGCAAGATGTCGTTGGTGCCCTCGTAGATGCGGTTGATGCGTGCGTCGCGCAAGATTCGTTCGTAGGGGAACTCGCGCATGAAGCCGTTGCCGGCGGCGATCTGCAGCGCCTCGTCGGCCGTGCGCCACAAGGCCTCGGTGCCGAACACCTTCGTGATGGCCGCCTCGACGGCGTACTCCTGGCTGCCGGAGTCGATGATGGCGTTCACCATGTTCACCGCCGACTCGGTCACGTAGCAGTCGACGACCATCTGGCCGATCTTCTGCTTCACGAGGCCGAACTCGGCGATGGGCTTGCCGAACTGCACGCGGTCTTTCGCCTGCTTCGTCGCGAGCGAAATGAGCTTCTTCATGCCGCCCACGGTGCCGCCGCCCAGACCCGTGCGGCCCGAGTTGAGAATCTTCATCGCGACCTTGAAGCCCTTGCCGGCCTCACCGAGCACGTTCGACGCAGGCACGCGTACGTTGTCGAAGTGCACCGTGGTGGTCGACGACGCGCGAATGCCCATCTTGTCTTCGTGCGGCCCGATGGTGACGCCCGGCATGTCGCGCGTGACGATGAACGCCGTCATGTTGCCGCGGTCGGCCTGGCCACCGGTCTTCGCGAACACGGTGAAGAACTGCGCGATGCCGCCATTGGTGATCCACAGCTTGTTGCCGTTGAGCACCCACTCGTCGCCTTCCTTCACGGCGGTGGTCTTGATGCTGGCCGCGTCACTGCCGGCGCCGGGCTCGGTGAGACAGAACGCGGCGATCATCTCGCCGGTCGAGAGCTTCGGCATGAACCTGGCCTTCTGCTCGTCGGTGCCGAACAGCAAGAGGCCGCGCATGCCGATGGAGGAGTGCGCGCCGACCGTCACGGCCACGCTGCCGTCGTAACGGGCGAGCTCCTGCAGCGTGCGTGAGTACGCGGTGGCCGACAACGCCATGCCGCCGTGCACTTCGGGAATCACGAGCGAGAACAGGCCGAACTGCCGCAGCTCTTCGATGAACTCGACGGGGAACTCGCCCTTCTCGTCCCACTTTCGAAAGTCCTTCTCGTGCGGCTTGAGCAGCTGCTCGATGGAGGAGCGGATGGCCTTGAAGGTCTCCTGCTCGGTGGGCTTCATCTTCGGGTAGGGGAGGATGAGCTCCTCCTCGATGGTTCCGAAGCAGAGCTGGCTGATGAACGAGGGAGACGAGGCGTTCGCGGGCATGGCCGGGTTGTAACGCCGACCCGTCTGCGCTTCACGCGAGTTGAATCGGCGCCTTCGTCAGAACGCTCAGAAGGCCCGATGGAGCGGCTCGAGGGTGTAGCGCGAGTACTGGCCGTCGATGGTCTGCTGGTGGCCGTTCGTTCGAATGACCGCGCGCTCGGCAGCCGTGCAGCAGCCCGAACCGACGCCGAAGAAGAAGTCGTGTCTTCCCGCGCCGAGGACGACCTCGAACGGGCCGGCGCAGGGCACGGTGAAGCGCGCGCTCGCATCGATGGAGACGGAGCGGTGCTCGCACGCCCGCGCCGATTCGACCGTCACCCGGTAACGCCAGGCTTCGTTGCTGAAGTCGACCGCGAGTTCGGGTGCTTCGGTCGAGAGCTGGAGCCGAAGCTCGGAGGTCGGCCCCGCGAAGCTGACGCCCTCTTCGTCGACGGCGACCAGGTCGCGCAGCGTCGTCGGCGTGTCGAACTGCAAGACCACCCCATCGCGGCCGTCGGCGTGACAGGGCACGGTCTGGCTCACGCCGTCGCGAACGAACGAGACCTGCGAGATGCCGGCGGTTGCGCAGCTTTGACCGTTGAACGTCCAGAGCAGGGTGAACTGAAAGGTCGAGGGTGGAGCGCCACAGCCGACGGCGAGAACCGCGAGTGCGAGCAGGCGATGGTTGAACATGGCGTGCCGCCCGAAGCACGACGCGGGCCAGCGTCTGCGTCGAGGGTCGGTCGTACCGCTGTGGGTTCCACGCGACATTCGTCGGGTGTGGCCTGCAGTTCACGCAGGGGACTCCCAGACAGAGACGTCGAAGCCGCGCGCCGCCGAGAGCCGCACGAAGAACAGCTCGTCGAAGCCCTCGGCGATGGCAGGCAGCTCGAGTTCGGCAGAGCGCCAGAGCACTGCCACGTCTGGCACCGGCCGGCCTCTCCCTTCATTTCTCACGAGCGCGTCACGCACCCTCGACTCGAAGAAGAAGCCGCGAACGCGGAAGCCAGCGGCGCGAGCGGGGCCGATGAAGCGCAAGCGTTCGGTGCGGGTGACGTTGGTGTTGTCGACGACGAGCGCGGCGGAGGTCGAGAGACAAGCCTCGAAGAGCACGCGCTCGCGGTGGTGCGTCTTCAGCATGTTGCGATTGAGGCGAACGTGGGTTCCGAAGAACTGGTCTCTGGCGAAGGTCGACTTGCCAGTGGCGGGAATGCCGATGAGCAGAACGAGCTCCGCCGCCCACTTGATGATGGCCGTGGCGACGAACTCGGGCCCGTTGTCGCTGCGCAGGTGCCGAGGCGCGCCATGGACGCTGACCAGCTTCGAGAGGACTTCGACGACGCGCGCCGACCGAATGCTGCCGGCGACGTCGATGGCGAGACACTCGCGGGTCCACTCGTCGACGACGGCGAGGCACTTGAGTTGCTGGCCGTTGGCGCAGGCGTCGAAGACGAAGTCGAGCGCCCAGACGTGCGTCCGGACGCAGGCGTCGGTCGAGGCCTCCTCCGAGGGAGCTGAAGCCCTCCTGACCAAGCCTCCCCATCAAATGTTAGCGGTGCTGCTCCACCGCTTGATCGGGGCACGTTGAGGGCGTCGAAGCGATCAGACCATCGCAGGTCCTAATAAGAAGCCGCCAATCCGAGCAGTTCTCCGTTGTTCTACGCGTCTCGTGCAAAAGGAGCGCCCCGATAGCTCCGCAAGCTGCCTCCGCGAAGAGACCATCAAGTTCTGCATTTCTCAGGGCCTTGGCCATCTCCAGCTCTCGACCACTCTGCGCCGCAATCTCACTCAGCTTGTGGATGGCAGCCAATCCCCGCGTCACCTCAGCGGACGACTCGGCCCGCTGCAGTTTGCGCACGAACCGGTTGAGCTGAGGGTCATAGCTAGTCCGAGAGCTGATATCCTGAATTGCCCGGTCGCACTCCATGTCGTCGGGAAAGGAACAGGCAACGAGTAAGCTCTGGCAAAAGAGAATGAGTGCTCTCATGGTGTGAAGAATGTTAGGTCGTATGTATTTGAGTTATGCCCGTAGTTAACCCAAATATCAATTGTTGGATAGTAGGCCAAGCAGAGGCCTAGCATGTCACTTAGATAGTCAACGGCTGACTGTTCTGGATTCGACCTGCTGGCGTGCCGAACCGCTAGCAGGCCAGAAAATTAGACAGGTCGCGGAAGCGGCGTATCCTGTAGCACTACGTTTCTCAGAAGGGCGGCTCAGGGAAATCGACCCTGGCTGCAGCCATCGCGTGGGAACTCCTCCACCGTGGCCACAAAGTCCTCGTCGTCGACACGGACCCGCAGGGAACGCTCCGTGAGGTGGGGCAGGCTGCGGCCGACGGAAACAAGGCGCCGGTCATCGTCGCGATGGGGAAGGAGCTCCATCGGCTCAGTGACGAAGCCGGCGCCAGAACCAGACTCAGTTCGCGCTGGGCGTGCGCTCGCGCGGCTGGCCGTTTGGCTGCGCGCGACGGCGATTGGAGCCGCCTTGATCCTCCTGTCGCAGCTCCTGGTACTGCTGCTTCTGCGTCTCATCGAGCAGAGGGATCATGATCGTGTCCGTCTCGCGGCGCTGATCGCGCAGGGCGCGCAGCTCCTCTCGTTCGGGAGGCGTGCCGCGCTCGAACAACGCCTTGCGCGCCGCGTCTTCGGCTGCGAGCCGCTGATTCAAGGTCTGCTCCTGCTGGTAACTGAGCTTCGCGTCGCTGGCGAAGCGCTTCCACTTCGCCTGTTGCTCGACGGCGCGCTGCTGCTGGCGCTCCTGCCGCTGAACGATTCGTTCACGGGCGAGGTCGGCTTCGACTTCTCTCACGACCTCTTTCATCGCGATGCGCCCGGCGGAGTCGTTGAGCACTTCACCTTGCATCACCGCGCGGAGTTCCTGTTTGAGCTGCGTGACCTCGGCCACCAGCGCGGGAGACGCGGCGCCACCATCGGCCGGCAGCTCGGTCACGGCCCTTCGCTCGAGCAGCAGCACCCGATTCCACATCGCGCGCTGGTCTTCTTCGATGAGGTCGACCTTGCGCTTCAACGCGTCGAGCTCGTCGTCGTCGCGTAGCGCCGGAGCCTGCTGCGTCGCCATCGCAGTCGCTGGGCTCTCACGAGGGAACATCGCCAACGCGACCGCAGACACGGCGAGCACGAGGCTCACGATGGGAATGGCGCGAGTCATGGCTGCTCCGACGAAGGGCCGGAGCGCGTCTTCACTCCAGGCTCACGACCGGGCTTCGTCGTCGAGAATGTCGAAGATGGGACAGTGCGGGTCGGTCACGCACTCGAGCACGACACGCTTCACGGGTTTCGGAGCCAGGCGCGCGACGTCCTCCCGAAGCGAGACGTCAGCCGGCGACAGCCGCAGGGCGCTCTTCAACGCAGCGTGCGCGTGTTTCAGGTGACCGGCGGCTTCGAGCTGACGTGCGCTCGCGCGATAGGCCGTGACTGCGAGCGCGGTTCGACCCATTCGTTTCGAGAGCTGCGCGAACAGGTGCCACAGGCCCCAGCCGCCATCGTTCGTCGCGAGGTACTCGTTGATGAGCTTCGCCGCCGCGTGCATCCGACCCTCGGCCGCGAGCGCCTCGGCGTACGCCTTGAGGGCCTTCTCGGACGGCATGGTGAGGGCGTGGGCTGCTCCCATGACGGCTGGGCGGTGCAAACGCGCGGCCGTCTCGCAGACCTGCGGCTTCTCAGGGCCTGTCGGAACCCGGACAACCCCGATGGAGCATGCACGCGGCAGGCACTGTCTTCTCGAGGTGGCGTCCTACATGGCGCGAATGACGTCGTCGGCCACGCCTTGCCCACGCACGAACTCGGCCCGGAGCCGCTCGATGCGGTCGAGCTCGATCGGCTTGCCCGCAGCAGCCAGCGCGTCGGTCCACAGCCGCTTCTCTCGCGCGGTGAAGCGGCCGTCGACGATGCACGCGATGGCCAGCACCTGAAGGCTCACCCGCACCTCTGCAGGCGGCAGCTTCTTGAGCCCCGCGAGGAACTCCCCGACGTCGTCGAGCTCGGCGTTGCCGGTGTGCTTCACGTGCACCATCACCTCGTCGAGCAGCGCCGTGAGGTTCGGGTGAAGGTCTTGCGTACGAACGATCGACGCCGCGACTGCTCGCGCTGCCGAGATGCGCCCCTCGTCCGACAGCGATGGCGCATCAGCGAAGATGAGATCGACCAGCTCCTGTGACGCGCTCGGGCCCATCGCGCGAATGCGGGCCTCGCGCAGCACCCACCACGTCACCAGCCCGTTCCACAGCGCCGTCACCGGCACGCCGACGAAGGGCAGCAGCGTCTGCAACGTGCCGCGCACCAGCACGCGGGCCAGCACGCGACGCAGCAGCATCTTCATCAGGAAGTTCGTGACGCCGACCTTGGCCTTGTACGCGAGCGACGCGAGCAGGAGCCGCATCTTGGAGGACTCGCGGCGTGGGTTGATGCCGCGTGGGTCGTCGATGGGGTTGGGCAGCTCGAGCGCTGCACGGGCCAACGCGTCGGCGAGGGCCGCATCGCTCGCCTTGCGATTCGCGCCGAAGAGCTCGAGGCCAGCTGCGCGCGCCAGCTCGTGCGTGGAGCGGAGAATGTCCCAGTACAGGAAGAGAATCTCGGCGACCGACGCGACGGCGGTGGCGCCTCCGACGATGGCCCAGAACTTCAGCGAGCCGGCCGACCACAACGGCGTGCCCTCGGGCGCGAGCGGCGTCGCCCAGACCTCGGCACCGGCCGAGATGAGGCCCGAGATGGCGCCGGCGATGGCCGCACGAATGATGGCTCCACGCGCGACGGCTCGCATCGCTGCGCGCTCGGTCGGGTTGAGGAAGTGCACCGCGTCGGCCGCTTCCGTCACCGGCACCGGAGCCCGCTCGCTGCGCCTCGCGAAGTACTGAACAGCGACCCGCTCGAGCAGCGGTTTGGGCGGAGCTGGAGGCTGGCTCACGCGCGCCTCAGGTCGCGAATGCGAAGAAACAGAATCGGCAGCGAGCCGGCGATGGTGCCGATGGTGATGCCGTTGACGGCGCGCATCGCCTCGGGGTCGTCGACGAGCTTCTTCGCCGCGCCCGCCCAGTACTCCTTCGTCGAACCGATGACGACGTACTGCGGGCCGGTGAGCACGAAGATCATCACCAGCGTGAAGAGCGCGGCGACGGTGAGCGCGATCGCCCACGAGAGCTTGCTCTGCTGCACGAGGTGGCCGACGGCCAGCGCTCCGGCGAAGCCGAACGCGAGCATGATGACGAAGAACGCGAGGTACGTCGGCACCAGTGGCACGTTCGTCGTGTCCATCAGGTACACGTACATCCAGTCGGTGCGAATGAAGTACATCCACCCGACGGCGAGCCCGTAGACGACCGCCCACGCGGCGCCGAACGTCGCTGCCTTCCACACCTCGACCGCGCCGGACTTTCGAATCAGCTTCGTGCTGAGCAGCGCGATGATCGTGCCCGCGAGGAACGTCGTGGGCGGGTCGAGCAGAATGGTCGCGAGCGGCAGCATGGTGCGCGAGCTAGCGACGGCTGAAGGCCAACGTCAACCGACTCATCGCACCAACGGAACGATCAGCCCGCCGTAGACCGAGCGCACCCGCCCGAGGAACGTGGAGAGGAACGAGGCCCGCGCCGCGAGATCGGCCGAGACCGACGGCGTCACTCCGCGAATCGTCGTGACCTGCGCGGCGAGATCGAGCGGGTGGGTCTGCACCACGCCGCGGCCGACGAGCGAGCGCGCCTCACCCTTCAGCCTGAAGATCTCGACGAAGAGCGTTCGCGTGTCGTGCCAGAGATCGGGGCCGGGGTCGTCTTCGATGCGCTTGTGCCCGAGGCACAGAAACCGCTCTCCGTTCACCGCAGTGGCGACGAACTCGTGCTGCATGCGCTGGCCGCCGGGCGCGTCGATGAAGAGCTGGAATCGGCCCCGCGCCACCGAGAGCGCTTCGGTCGAGAGCAGCGGGCACCGCAGGGTTCCCACCGACGCGGCGAAGACGTCGGCCCGCTGCGCGAGCGCTTCGACCGAAGGCCACTCCACGGTGAGCAGAAACGAGAACGGCGAGGCGTCGGGCGGCTCGGGCGAAGGCGCAGGCTCGAGCGCGGCCGTGGGGCTCAGCCAGCCCGTCATTCGCTCCGTGAAGCAGACGCCCGTCACCGGCTCGACGCGGTCGGGCTGACGGGCAGCGGGGGTCTTCCCGGCCGTGGCGATGATGTTCGACGCACACCGCTCGGCCAGCGCGGCGATCGTCCACAACGGGTTGGTGCCGAGCGACCCCTGAAAGACCGAGCCGTCACAGACGAAGAGGCCCTCGTGCACCTCGTCGGAGTCGCCCACGAACACCCGATGCTGGTGATCAATCACCGCTTCTCTTCCGCTCGCACCCATCGCGCAGCCACCGAGCGGGTGCGTGGTGATGAGCGGCGCGCCTGGAAGCCAGCGCCAGGCCGGATTCGGCCGGTGCTTTCCGCCCAGCCTCAGCGCGATTCGCGAGAGCTGCTCGTCGACGGCGCGTGCCATCTGCTCCCGCCCGACGTGGGGCCAGTCGAGCTCGAGCCGCCCGTCACGAACGAGGAGCCGGCCTGCGCCACGATCGCCAGCCGTGACCGACCACGCGACGACGCGCCGATTCGACCCCGGCCCGAACGCTCCGGCGAGTCCACGCGCCATGAGGCTCAAGGGCCGCGGAATCGCGGTGTCTTGAATCACCATCGGCTGCTCGGTGTCGCGAAGGTCGAACATGCCCACGAGCGTGGGGCCGACCTGGCCGCTCGCCCGCCGACTCGCTTCGCCAAGCGCGTTCATCTCGTCGGCCGTGCCCACGGTGAAACCCAGAATCGTGCCGTTGCCAGAGAAGCGCGTGCCCAGCGACGACGACACCGCGAGCCCACGTGCCCGCGAACGCCACAAGAGCTCGGTCGACCCGAGCGCACCGGCGGCCACGACGACGACGCCTGCCGTGACCCGCAGCGGTGTGTCTTCGAACCGCTCGCGCTTCAGCTCGTCGAACGAGACCTCGACCGCCCAGCGCCCATCGGCACGAAACACACGGAGCACCTCGGCGCCCGGAAACACCTCGGCTCCGTGTCGCACCGCGAGCGGCAGGTAGTTCGTGTCGAGTGAACCTTTCGCGCCCACGTTGCAGCCGGTGATGCAGTTTCCGCAATGCGTACACGCCGCGAGTGGAATGCCCGCCGACGACTGGCCCGCCTCGTAGCTGACCGCCAGGGGCACGCGCTCGAAGGTGGCGTGCCCACTCTTCACGATGGCTTTGCTGCGGCCGAACACGTGCCGCGTCGGAACGGGCGCAGGCCGCAGCGTGGCGTTGGCCGTCTCGTAACCAGCCTCGAGGGAGCGCGAGACCGCCTCTGGCAGTACCGACAGGCGCTTCGGCTTCAGCATCACGCCGGCGTTGATGAGCGACGTGCCACCGACGCCGACGCCCGTGAGCGCGCCGAGGTGGGGGCCCAGATGAAACCGGTACAACGCGTCAGGGCGCCCGAGCCGGCCGAAGGGCAGCTGCGCGCTCGCCTGCCTGAGAAAGCCAGCCGCGCTCTCGGCGAAGTCGCCAGGCCGGTGCTCGCTGCCACGCTCGAGCACGCAGACGTCGAGCCCTGCTTCGGCGAGGCGCGCCGAGACGACCGCGCCTCCATACCCGCTGCCGATGACGATGGCGTCGTAGTGGGCCTTCAACTCGACGGGACGACGAACCAGCGACTCACGCTTCACGACCAGGCTCCCCCAGAACTCTCGAACTCGCGACCTGACGAAAATACCCGCACGCGGGCGTCTCCGAGCGCTCCATCGTCTCGAAGTTCACCCGATACAGCCCGAACCGCGGCCCGTACGCCTCGAGCCACTCGAAGTTGTCCATCAGCGACCAGTGCAGGTAGTGCGTCACGTTCACGCCCTGCTGCCGGGCCAGCAACAATTCCTTCCAGTGGTCGTACAGGAATTGCGTGCGCCGCGCGCCCGACCGGTCGTCGAGGCCGTTCTCGGTCACCCACACGGGCAGGGGGTAGCGCTTCATCTGCTTGAGCACCCACCCGAAGCCCTCGGGGTAATACTCCCAGCCGATGTCGGTCAGCCCGCGCCGGTGCACGTCCTTGAACTGAAACGTGATGAAGGGCGCCCCCGCCACGAACTTGAGGTGACTGCGTGTGTAGTAATTGATGCCAAGGAAGTCCTGGCTCTTCTCGGCGCCGTCGATGCGCGTCTTTCCTGCCGCGAGCCCGGGCATCTGAATCGCCAGCGTGCCCGTCGTGAGCGCCTCGAGGAACGCGTGGTTGAAGTTGGCCTCGGCGAGGCGGGTGAGCGCCTGATCGATCGGGTGCCACCTTCGCTCGGGCGCGAAGACCTGCAGGTGCTGGCTGATGCCCATGGTGATGGGCCGGCCCTTCGCGCGGTCGAGGAAGGCCTGCCTGGCCAGCACGTGCGCTCGCACCATGTTCGCGTACGCCGCGTAGAGCTGTCGGCCGTCTTTCACGCCCGGCGGCATCACCCCCGCGAGGAAGCCGCCCATGAGGAACACGTTGGGCTCGTTGAGCGTGATGATGGCGGCGTCGATTCCCTCGAGCACCTCGGCACACTTGTCGACGTAGCGCTTCCACGCCGGCAGTGACGCGGGTGACGTCCACGGGCACTCGCCGTGAAACCACGATGGGTGGGTGAAGTGATGCAGCGTCACCACCGGGCGAATGCCAGCCTTCACGAGCGCCTCGGCCCGCGCGCGATAGCCAGCCCACGCCTCGTCGTTCCACACCCCGCGCTTCGGCTCGACCCGCGCCCACTCGATGCTGAACCGGTACGCGGTCGCGTTGAGGCGCTGCACGAGCGAGATGTCGTCGAAGAAGCGCTCCCAGTGTTCGCACGCCCGCCCGCACCGCGCGGCCTTGTCGTGCAATCTTCCCTGCCGCTCCCAGTCGCTCCAGTCGTTCTCGATGCCGCCTTCGGTCTGGTACGCCGAGGTCGCCACGCCGAAGACGAAGTCGGGCGGGAAGGTGAGGAGTTCCGACATGCGCGGGCCCTTACTCCACGGCCAGGTGTCACGCGTGGGTGACGTCGCGGCTTCGAACGATCGCTGCGCTCCACTGCCACCTCGAGATGTCAGGTCTTCAGACCGCTCGGTCATGGAATTCGGCGACTTGGACGCTGGCATGGAAGCGGCAGAAACAATGACCATGCGGACACGATTCCTGGTCGGGGTGCTTTTCGTCGGGTGCAGCGGACAGGTCGGTGAGGTGACTGCAGACGCGCCGGTGCGGTTCGCGCTCGAAGAGGCAGCGGAGCAGTCACAGGTGCCGGTCTCGGTGCTGGCTGGCGTCGGCTTCTTCGGCATGCAGTTGACGATGAACGGTGAGGCACCACTGCTGACCAATGACGTGGCGACGCGCGCCGCGACGCTGAGTGGGCTCGAGGTGAGAGACGTTCAGTCGACGCTCCGTGGCCAGCTCATCGGCATCGCCGCGCTGTTGCGTTCCTTGCGCGATCAACGCCTCACCTCGACCGGCACCACCGCCAGCGACGACGTCGTCATCTCGTGGTTTCAAGACGTGCGGGCCCTGCGCACGGCGATTCACGACGACGGCGACGAGGTCTCGACGCACTTCGCTCACGGCGTCTTCGGCCTCGTCGAGAGCGGCCTCGACGTCACGCTCGGCTCGGAGCACCTCGTGCTGTCGCCAGTCGAGCTCGGCCCCGATGCGCCTCGCGTCAGCGTGAAGCAGGGCCTCGCGGTTCCCGGAGCGCCGCTGCCCATCGAGTACATGCCCGGCAGCCCCAATTGGTCCGAGCGCTACGGCACGCCAATCGATCGCATCGTCATTCACACCACCGAAGGCCAGGGCTCGGGGAACATCTCGTACCTGCTGTCGAACACCCGGCAGGTCTCGGCCCACTACCTCGTCATGCGCAGCGGAGCCGTGTACCAGTTCGTGCCCGAAGAGAAGAAGGCATGGCACGCGGGCTGTTGGAACTCGCGGTCGGTCGGCATCGAACACGAAGGCTTCGCGTCGAACCGCAATCCCTATACAGGCGCGGCCGTGCCGTTCACCGATGCGACGTATCAGAGCAGCGCCCGCCTCGTGTCGTGGATTGCGGACAAGTGGGGCGTGCCGAAAGACCGCGCGCACATCGTCGGTCACGGCGATGCCGAGTTGAAAAATTGCAACGACCACACCGACCCCGGCCCATATTGGGACTGGAATCGCTACCTCGCGCTCGTGAATCAGGGCAACCCGGCCGACTCGAACCCGAAGGGCTTCGTCGACGCGACCACCTGCGACGTGGTGGCGGGGTGGACGTGTGACCCCGACGACCTCTCGCGGCCGCTCGACGTGCATGTCTACGCGAGCGGCGTGATGGTGGCGGCGGGGCAGGCGAACGTCACCCGTGAACCTGCAGTCGCCGCCGCCTGTGGTGGCCATGCAGCCCACGGCTTCCGAATCGCGCTCCCCGAGTCGC
This sequence comes from Archangiaceae bacterium, assembly GCA_016879935.1. Classification (GTDB taxonomy): domain Bacteria; phylum Myxococcota; class Myxococcia; order Myxococcales; family Myxococcaceae; genus Xiheimicrobium. Next base: position 21,724 of record JAACJQ010000009.1, read on the forward strand.
TGCGTGATGGCCAGGCGCGAAACGTCATCGCCTATGCCATCAACCTCGGCCGCGGCAGTGGCAACCCGCCGCTCGGTGGTGGGGCCATCACCTGCCAGCCGCTGCCTGCACACCCGACCGGCCGGCCGCTCCTCGGAGGCGTCACGCCACTCACCGCCGGTCTTCGCTATACACCCATCGTCCCCGTTCGAACCCTCGACACCCGCTCGTCGTTTGGTGTGCTGGCTGCAGGGCAATCATTGTCACTCGGCGTTGCCGGAGTTCCCGCCAATGCCTCTGCGGTCGCGCTCAATCTGGCTGTCGTCACGCCTGGCGCTGCCGGGTACGCCGTGTTTGGGCCCTCGAGCGGCTCGTCGAGCTGAACTTCGCTGCGGGCGAGGTCGTGTCGGGCGCGACGTGGGCAGCGATTCCCGGTGCGCGGCTGGCGGTGACGACCTCGGCGCCCACCCATCTGGTCGCCGACGTCACCGGCTACTTCTCGTCGTCTGGCGCGGGGCTCGTTCCCGCTGCGTACCGCCGCGCGCTCGATTCCCGCCAGTCCACCGCGCTCGCCGCAGGTCAGGAGCTTCGCGTCGACGTCTCGGGGCTCGTCCCCGCTGGCGCCCTCGCGGCGATGGTGAACGTCACCGCGACCGAGCCCCAGACTGCCGGCTGGCTCGCGGCGTACCCGTGCGGGGCCTGGGGCGGCACGTCGTCGGTGAACTTCGCTGCCGGCCAGACGGTGGCCACGCACTCGACCGTTCCAGTGAGCGCCGGAGCGTTCTGCGTTCGCAGCTCGACCACCACCCACGTCGTCATCGACGTCGGGTCGGCCTTCGTGAATGGCCAGGGCTCGACCTTCACCAGCGTCGCGCCGTCGCGCCTGCTCGACACGCGCCGCGCCGACAGCGCCCTCGCCGGCCGCCTCGAAGCAGGGAAGGAGTATCGCTTGCCGCTCGAGCCGCTCGCCGCGTCAGCCGTGTCGCTCACCCTCACCGTCGCTGCGCCGGCAGGCCCGGGTTTTCTCTCGGCCGGCCCCTGCGGAACGCTCGGCAACCACTCGAACCTGAACTTCTCGGCAGATGGCGCCCGCGCGAATCAGGCCGTGCTGCCGCTCGCAGGTGGGGTCTGTGTGATGTCCTCCGCGGCCGCCGATCTCGTCGTCGATCTGACCGGCGTCTTTCCCTGATCAGAGGCCGATGATCTGCGCTCGCCGCTCTCGCTCTGCGGCCTCGAGTCGGGCTGCCTCGTCGAAGAGCCGCGCGTGACGAAAGACGGTCGCTGCGTCGAGCAGTCGGTGATCGCGCTCCAGCCGCCGCCCCAGCTCGGCCGGCCCCTCGAGCTCGTCGAGGTCGGGGAACAGCTGACGCCGCAGCGACTCGGCCAGGCTCACCGCGAGGTCTCCCGGGTCATAGCCTTCACGCACCGTGATGAGCTCGTAGCTGAGCTGCGCCGGGAGCAGCCCCTCGAAGCGGCACGACGCGATCATCCAGAATGACTTCTGCTCGAGGTACCGGCTCCGGTTGACCGAGAACGACAACAGATCGGTGAGTGGTGGCCGCGCACGCGTGAAACGACTCCGCTCACGGCTGAAGCCGCGACTGCGAATGAAGCGCGCGAGGCCGCTGCCCAGCACCTGCTTCAGAATCGTGCTGCCGTGAGGGAGCGTCGACATGCGCGCACTCTCGCGCGCCGGTCTGACATCGGGCTTCGGTGATCAGTCTGATCAGCCGCTTACTTCGCGGGCGCGGTCTCGGCCTTCCGCTTCACCGCTTTCAACGCCGCCAGCACGCTGCCGACGTTCACGCCGACCGTCACCGTCTGCGTCTCGTCTTCGACCGCCTGTGCGATGCCCGAGAAGTTCTTCGCGGCGAGCGTGTGCGTGAGCAGCGTCTTCCCACCCGGCGCGGCCTCGACCTTCCAGAACCAGCGGCTGCCCTTGAGATCGCCGCTCACCCACGTGCCGGTGATCTCCTTCGCCGCATGATCGGGCGTGTACCGAACGACGTAGTCGGTATCGGGCCCCGGCACCTCGATGGTGACGTGCAGGTCGACGTCCTTCTCGGTGCGGCGTTTCACTTCGCTCTCGGTCACCTTGGGGAGGAAGTTCTTGTACTCCTCGAACTTCGTGATCAGCGCCCACGCCTGCTCGGGGGGCGCGTTCACCAGGATGAAGCCCGTCGCCTGGCCGAACTTGCCGCCCTTGCCCTCCTCGACGAGCACGAGCGGCCCCTTCTCGAGCTGCGGCGCGAGATCGATCTGAGAGAGCACCATCACCAGAACGGTACAGAGCATGCGCGACGGCATAGCCGGGCCGGCCGCTCAGGCGATAGGGCCGGTCACTTCTTGTCGATGGCGTTGAGTACGCGAATCGCCGCGCACGCTGCGCCGTAGCCGTTGTCGATGTTGAGCACCGTCACGCCCGGCGAACACGAAGCCAGCATCGCGTTGAGCGCGCTGTGGCCGCCCTCCGCGACGCCGTAGCCGTTCGACGTGGGCACCGCGATGACGACGCTGCCCACGAGCCCACCGACGACGGTTGGCAACGCCGCGTCCATTCCCGCGACGACGATGACGACCGGGTGCTGCTTGATGGCTTCGGCGCGCTCGAGCAGCCGCCACAAACCAGCCACGCCGACGTCGTAGAAGGGGCTCGTCTCGTGGCCGTAGTAGCGCGCCGAGCGGGCGATCTCGCGGAAGACGTGGGCGTCACTCGTGCCTGCCGCGACGATGGCGATGCGGGCGGGCTTCGCGGGTCGCAGGGCTCCGAAGTACGCGGTTCGCGAGACGGGCTCGTAGTCGATGGCTGCGCGGTGCTCGGCCGTCAGCCCCTCGAGCTGGAGCTGCGAGAGCCGCGTGAGCAGCAGCGAGGCACCCTTCGCCTTCGCGCGATCGAGAATGCCGTTGAGCTGCTCGACCGTCTTTCCCTGGCTGAAGATGGCCTCTTCGAAGCCGATGCGCTCGGTGCGCTGGAAGTCGAGGGTGATCTCGGAGTCCGCCATGGGCGCGGCTCTATCGGCGGAGCCGCCGTCGCGCCAGTCTCACTGCACCGGCGGCGCGAGCGGTGTCGCGTCGAGCATGCGCACCTTCATGCGTGGCGGCTCCCAGGTGAAGACCCAGCGCGAGCGCCACCAGCTCGTGCCGAGCGCCTTCTCGTCGGAGTCGGGCAGCCCACGCACCACCTTGCGCGACAGATGCAGCGCCGACTCGTCGAAGGTGCGATCGCCCGAGCGTTCGACGATCGACGCATCGGCCAGCACGCCGCGCGCGTCGGTCGTCAGCGCCACGACGGTTCTCAACTGCGTGGCCGAGAGGTTCTCTTTGATGCTCTCGAAGCGCGTGAAGCTCTGGGCCACGGCCTGATTGAACTGTTGTTGATCGCCCGGCAGCGCGGGGTTGCCGATGCGGGCGTTCTGCGCGAACGCGGTGTCGGCCACGCGGTTGATGGCGGCCTCCGAGGGCTTCGTCCTCGTCGGGTCGAGCACGCTGCCGATGGCGTTGCGCGTCTGCGCCTCGGTCGACTCCTTCGAGACCTTCACATCGGCCTTCTCGGCCGCGTCCTGAAGTGAGCGGGAGATGTCGGTGAAGAAGCCCGGCAGGCGGCCGGCTCCCTGCGCGGCGCGGGCGACGTCGGTGGCGAGATCGAGCGACAGCTTGCGGCCCACCTTCTCGGCCTCGTACTCGGCGACGGCCCGCTGGTCTGGCTGGTCCCACACTTCGTTGTGCAACGTGGTGCCGCGCGTGTCTTCGGCGTCGAGCGCCTCGGGCATGTTCATCACGAAGCCCGCGCCCGGCGTGAGGTTCGGCCGTTTGCCCGGCGTTCCCACCACCGGCCCGCTGCCCCGCTCGGCGATCGGCATGTCGGAGCTGCTCGACGGCGTTCCCGGTGATGGCGCGCTGACCACGGGCACCTGCTGGGTCGTGTTGCTCTTCTTCTTCTTCGTGGCCGCGCTCGCTGGCTGAACGGGTGGGGTGGGCGGCTGCACGAGGGGTGGTGGCGGCTCGACCGGGGGCACGGTCTCCACCCACGTCAACGCGGCAGACGACGGGGGCTTCGGCGGCGGCGCCGGCTGAAGCCAGATGATGACGCCAGCGAGGGCGTGCACGCCGAGAGAGAGCACGATGGCTCCCACTCCTCGCCGTGACGTCGTCTGCCGACTCATGAGCCCCTTCTATTCATCTCTGGGAGCAGAACGCACCTCGCCCGAGTACGGTTCGCCGCCATGCCGCTTGCGTTCAAACCCCCGCTCGAACCCATGCTCGCGAAGGCGAACGACGAGATCCCCGAAGGGGCAGGGTGGCGTTACGAGCCCAAGTGGGACGGGTTTCGCGCCATCGTCTTTCGTGACGGCGACTCGGTCGAGCTCTCGAGCCGTGGAGGCCGGCCGCTCGCGCGCTACTTCCCCGAGCTGCTCACCGCGCTGAAACAGGCCCTGCCGCCGCGCTGCATTCTCGACGGAGAGATCATTCTGCCGGGGCCGAAGGGCCTCGACTTCGAGGCGCTCCAGTCGCGGCTGCACCCCGCCGCGTCACGCGTGAACAAGCTCGCCGTCGAGATTCCCACCAGCTTCGTCGCGTTCGACCTGCTCGGCCTCGGTGACGAGGACTGGCGTGAGAAGCCGTCCGCCGAACGTCGCGAAGGGCTCGAGAAGCACCTGCCGTCGAACACGCGCGTCTTCGTCACGCCGCAGACGCGAGATCCCCGTCAGGCGAAGCAGTGGTTCGTCGACTTCGAGGGCGCGGGCTGCGACGGCGTCATCGCCCGAAGGGAAGAGCTGCCGTACCGGCCGGGTGAGCGCGTCATGGTGAAGGTGAAGCACGGCAGAACGGCTGACTGTGTCGTCGGCGGTTACCGCGAAGGCAAGACGCCGGGCACCGTGGGCTCGCTGCTGCTGTTCCTCTACGACGCCGAAGGCGTCTTTCATCACGTCGGGCACACCTCGAGCTTCACCGCGAAAGAGAAGAAGGCGCTGGTCGAGAAGCTCAAACCCTACGTCGTCGAGGGGCAGGCGCCGGCGCCGGAAGGCAGAACCCCCGACGCGCCCAGCCGGTGGGACCCGAAGGCCGAGAAGACGTGGGTGACGTTGCGGCCCGAGCTGGTGTGTGAGGTTCGCTACGATTTCCTGCAAGGCGCGCGGTTTCGTCACGCGACGACCTTTCAACGCTGGCGTGAAGACAGAACACCGAAGTCCTGCAATTACTCACAGCTCGAACCGCCCAATCCCTTCTCGTTGGACACGCTGGTCGCGCTGGCCCAGAAGAAACCGGAGTGAGTCGTGTCGCTGCGCCCCATCGAAGCCACGCTGCTGGCGAAGGAACTCGAGCGTGACCTCGCGGGAGCGGTCGTGCAGCAGGTCTCGAGCCCGACGCCGACGCGCGCGTACGTGGAATTTCGCATTCCCGGTCGCAGTGTGACGGTGCTCGTGTGTTGTGATGTGAAAAGCAGCCGTATTTCGGTGGTCGAGAAGCGGCCGTCGAACCCGCCCGAGCCGCCGGCGTGGCAGAGCGTGCTCCGTCGTGAACTCATCGGTGCGCGGCTGGTCGACGTCGAGAGCGTCGAGTCGCGGCGGGTGGTGCTGGTGCATCTGAAGGCCGACCGCGATGGCACCGAGCACGCGCGAACGTTGCTGCTCGAGTACGCCGATTCGCCCGGCATCGCGCTCACCACGAGAGAGGGCAGGGTGCTGGCGATCTCCCACCCGTTCCGAGCGGGCTTTCGCCCGGGCTCGACGTGGACGCCGCCTCCCGACGGGCCCGTGAAGGAATCGGTGAGCCGCCTGCAGAGCGACTTCGTGCACCTGCGACTCGCGCATGGCGCGGAGTTGCTGTTCGGCAGCCAGGAGGCCGATCGCTGGCTCAAGGCCCGGCTCGCACCCATCGAAGCGAAGCTCAAGAAGCTCGAGCGCACGCGTGAAAAGGTTCGCGCCGAGACGAACCGCAAGGCCCAGGCAGAATTGTACAAGCAGGAGGGAGAGCTGCTTGCACAGAACCTCCATCGCCTCACGCGTGGTGCGAAACAGGTCACCTTGCCTGAGTACAGAGCTGACGGTGAGATCGTCGAGCGCTCCATCACGCTCGACCCTTCACGTGCGCCGAAGCAGGAGGTCGACTGGCGGTTTCATCAGTACAAACGAATTCTGCGCGGCATGGAGTTCGCCTCGAAGCGCCTCGCCCAGCTCGACGACGAACAGCGCCGCCTGGAGCTCGAGCTCGCGAAGGCGAAGAGCGCTCCCGTCGAAGCGCCCGTCACGAAGAAGGCCACCAACCAGCAGGACGTGGCGATGGCCCCGTACAAGGAATACCGCGGGCACGGCGAGCACCCGATCTGGGTCGGCCGGGGCTCGGCGCACAACGACGAGCTCACCTTCAAGGTCGCGCGGCCCTGGCACGTCTGGTTTCACGTTCGCGGCTCGCCCGGAGCCCACGTCGTCGTTCCCCTTCGCAAGGACGTCTCGCTGCCGCCCGAGGTGCTGCTCGACGCCGCCCACCTGGCGCTCCACCACTCCGACCTCAAGGGCGAGCCCCGCGGCGAGGTGAGCTACGTGCCAGTGAAGCGCGTGCGAAAGGGAAAAGACGCTCCGCCCGGTGCAGTGACGTTCACCGGCGAGAAGACCCTCATGCTGCGCATGGAGCCCGCGCGCCTCGAGCGCCTGCTCGCCACCGAGCGCCTCGAGCCGCGCTGACGTCAGTCGTCGTCGCGACGCCGGCCCAGCCAGAAGCCCAGCGCCAGGCCCGCCAGCCCTGCCGCGCAGACGAGCACCGGAAGAACCTTCGGCAGCGCGTCCTGCTCCGCTGCGCGGGCCCGCAGCCGCTCGAGCTCGTTCGTCGTACGCAGCACCTCTTCGGGCGCCAACCATGCGCCGCCCTGCACCTCGAGCGAGTCTCCGTCGTAGGTGCGCACGGTCGCCGACGCGACCTCGACCATGTTCTCGAACACCGAAATGCCCGCCGTGGAGTCGGCCATGCGCTCTCCCCTAACGCCGTTCGTGCCCCGATGACACACCCCGGCACACCGCCCAGATTGATCCACGTTTGACACGTGTGCTAGGCCGCCGCGGCTTTCCATACCTGTGCCTACGACATTCAGGGGTGCCGATTTGTTGTCGAATTGCCGACTTCAGCTGACCCGATCGCTAACGGCTGGCCGCCTCACTGCCAGACCCGACGCAGGGCAGCGGGGTGCAATCGAGGCAAAAGTCCCTGTTTTCACTCGCGAAACGAATCACCGGTGCCTGGGTACGGAAGTTGCCCCCAGCCCCGCCCGCAACACCCGGAGGTCTGCGTGAAGCGTCTTCTCTCAGCCGTGCTCACCGCTGTGATCGTGCCCGCCATCGCGCTGGCCGACGCTGCTCCAACCGCCGCCCAGCCTGAGAATTCCGAGCAGGCCCAGCAGACGACGACCACCACCACGACCACCACCACCGAGTCGAAGGACGAGAAGAAGGACGACAAGGCGGCGAAGGATCCCAAGGCTGCGGCCGCGGCTCAGCAGCAGAACGCCCTCGCCAACGCCGTTCAGGCCCGTACGCCTGAAGAGCAGGCGAAGCAGTCGGGCTTTCAGTTCGCGTTCGGCCTCGACCACTACATCGGCACCGGAACCTTCATCAACCCGCAGTACTACGCGTCGCTCACCGCGGCGCCCAGCCTCTCGGCCACGTACCTGTTCCACCCGGGTGGCGTGACGCTCGCCGCCTCGGGCCGTGTCATCGCCTATTACGAGTACACGCTGCCTGACACGCCGAACGGCCGTCGCTTCTTCCCCCAGGACATTCGTCTCGGTCTCGTCGCTCCGTCGATTCTCCGCGACAAGGCCGTCACCGGCATCGGCTTCACCCCGTCGGTCGGTCTCACGATTCCCGCGACGCAGGAGTCGTTCACGGCCGGCATGATCACCACCGTCTCGCTCGGCGCTGCGGTCACGCGCTCGTTCAACGCCGGCCCCATCGGCTCGTTCGACCTTCGCGTCACGGGCGGTGCGTCGAAGGGCGTCTACACCTCGCCCGTCAATGGCATTCGCAAGCCCAACGCCTCTGCGACCACGCGTGATGCGCTCGGCACCGCGGTGCTCGTCTGCCGCGACAGCGATGTCTTCTGCGTGTCGAACGGCGCGAACCCCAACTTCGCCCTCTCGCTCGGCGGCAACGTCAACTGGCGCATCACGGGCAACCTGATCGCGTTCGGTGGCTACACGTACTCGCACACCTTCCGCGAGCAGCTCGCGGCCGTCGGTGACCCCACCATTCCGCAGGCGCTCGACAGCAACGGCAACCCGGTCGCACAGGGCGGGCTCGGCGAGGCCGACGTGACGCGCACGTTCCTGGGCCTCTCGTACCAGCTCAACGAGCACTACAACCTCGACTTCTACATGTACACCGAGCAGACCCCCCTCGTTCGCAAGGACGCGGTGTGGGCGGTTCGTTTCCCCCTCGGCTCCTTCGATAACGCCGCCTCCAACAACACCAGCGTCGTCGTCTCGCTGGGCGCGGCCTACTGAGATCACCCATGTCGAACTCTTCAACCCTGTCGAACCAGAAGTCGAACCGTCACGGAGGCATCATGAATCAGCAGTCACCCTGGGCTCGAAGGCTGGCCGCGGCCGCCCTCGCGCTGTTTGCCGCTGCCTGCGCACAGAGCAACGGCGACGTGAACCGCGTGCAGCCGAACGTCATGCGGAAGAGCGACCTCCTCGATGGCGAGTGGTACTTCCGCAACTCCGTCACGTACACGCCGCACAACACCCAGTTCACGTACCCCGGTCAGACCGGCGGCATGGAGAAGCTGGTGTTCGAGGTGCAGGAGAACCACCTCGTCGGCTACCGCTCGTACCCGTACATGCTCGGCATCGAGCCCAACGTCGACAAGACGTCGATCGTCTCGGGCACCACGGCGAAGTACTGCGACCGTGACGGCAAGTGCACGGGCGGCCAGAAGTACTATGGCGCGCCGGTCGTCGCGTTCCCCATCACCAGCCACTTCGACATTCAGCGTGGCTACAACCCGGCGACGGGCGAGCAGACCAACGTCATCTCCGAGAACACCTCGGACCGGTACTGGAACCAGCGCGAGTTCATCCGCGTGAACTGGGCCACCAACGTGCTCAACACGATGTCGGGCATGAACTGGGGCACCGTTCAGAACCCGCTCGGCAGCTCGACGAGCGCCAACTGGATTCAGCCCAACGAGAAGACCGAAGACCCGCAGGACTGGCCCAGCTTCGAGTACGAGGGCGAGGGCGATGCCCGCAAGCTGAAGTACTTCGACGTGACCGGCCGCTACCTCGCCGTTCCCGACACGACCTACTTCGAGGGCTACGGCTCGGTTCCCCTCTGCTACTTCGCCGAAGGCATCTACGACTGCAGCTCGGCCGAGATCAAGATGCGCATCTCGGTGGCGAAGGTCGACACCAAGAAGGTGCGTGACTACGAGCCGCTCCTCTACCCGAACGACATGATGTCGCTGTTCGGCGTCTTCCGTACCGAGCGCCTGAACTGGGACCGCAAGTTCGGCACCATCGAGTCGTCGCGCATTCTCATCGGCCAGCGTCACCGCCTCTGGCAGGAGTACTTCCAGAAGGACTCGGCCGGTGTGGCCGACGTGACCAAGCCGATCGACGTCGCTCAGCGCAAGGTCAAGCCCATCGTCTACTACTTCTCGCGCGCCGACCGCATGGGTGGCCAGGAGCGCTACGACGAGTTCATCGAGCCCGGCCAGCGCATCGCTCGTGACTACGACCGCGCCTTCAAGCGCGCCGTGGCCGCCGTTCGCAACGTCAAGCCCGAGGACGTGAAGGAGCAGGTCTACTTCCTCTGCGACAACCCGGTGAAGAAGGGCAACCCGAAGGAGTGCGGAGCCGAGGGCTTCTCGCCCAAGTTCGGCGACCTGCGCTACAGCTTCATGAACACCGTCGCCGAGCCCGTCGCCAACGGCCTGCTCGGTTACGGCCCCAGCTCGGCCGACCCTGAGACGGGCGAGGTGATGTCCGGTAACTCCAACTCGTACCTGTGGGGCGTCGACCTCTACGGCCGCTCCGTCACCGACTGGATTCTGCTGCAGGCCGGCGAGAAGAACCTCACCGAGTACATCTCGGGTCGCGACGTCGCCAACTTCATCAAGCAGAACCCCGTGTACAACATCGCGAACGTCAACAAGCAGAACGCGACCATTCAGTCCGAGCTCCAGGGCATTCCCCAGCGCAACGTCGAGACCCAGGGCGCGTTCGAGCGTCCGTCGCCTCGCCTCGCTCGCCTGCTCGGCAACCTGAAGGCCACCGGCGGCATGCCGAAGGCCACGCGCAACGAGATGCGCGTCGCGGCCGAAGTGCTCAAGCAGCACCCCGACCTCGAGGCCGCCGTCATCGACAACCCTGAGATTGGCGACGACGTCGTCAACCTGCTGCCTCCGTTCGCTCAGGAGCGCGCCAAGACGGACCCCGCGTTCCGCCGCGACATGGCCCGCATCGCGCTCACCAACTACCAGTCGGTCTACGACTGGAAGAAGAAGCGCATCGAGTTCTTCTCGAAGAACAACATCTACATGGCCGAGTTCTTCGACCGCACCCTCGCGGGCGTGGCCAACGAGCTGCTCTCGAAGCGTGACGCGCAGCGCGACGAGATCAAGGCGAAGGGCAACCCGAAGTGCGGCACCCCGACGGCCTGCACCGACGACGAGGCCACTCGCCTCGCGAACGACGGCATCGCCAAGTACGTGCGCCAGCAGGTGTGGCTGTCGACGTCACTCCACGAGATGGGTCACACGCTGAACCTGCGCCACAACTTCCAGGGCTCGTTCGACGCCGTGAACTTCTTCGACGAGTACTGGCCGCTGCGCAAGGCGAGCATCACCGTGCAGCAGAACGGTCAGCCCGTCATTCCCCGCACGCCGAACGATCTCAAGCTGGCCGCCGAGGGCACCGAGTCGCAGCGCCTCGCGAGCATGCACAACTACGAGTACTCGTCGATCATGGACTACTCGGGCAAGATCTTCACCGACTGGGCGGGCCTCGGAAAGTACGACGAAGCCGCGATCATCTTCGCGTACACCGCTGTCTCGAAGCCGGGCTCGACGGGCGCCGCCACGACCGACACGTCGTACGTCGAGGTCTTCAACTCGGCTCGCCGCGACACGATGCAGTTCCGTGGCTCCGATGGTGCGCAGATGAGCATCAGCGGTGCTGCCGTCGACCTGCCGCTGGTGAACGTCACCCACACCAACCCGAACATTCGCAACTACACCGAGCGGTTCCACTACAGCCTCGCGCCGCTCCACTTCGGTGAAGGCCCGGCGACGAACATCGGAGCCGTCATCGACAACGGCATCGAGAAGCTGAAGGACCGCAAGCTCGTGAAGTACGAAGAGGTTCGCAAGGACGAGGAGCGCGTGCGCGAGATCCTCAACGGCGACCCCTCGCTCGCGAACGATCCTGACCGTGCGAACGGCATGATCGGCACCTCGCTCCTGCGCGTGCCGTACATGTTCTGCTCCGACGAGTCGGCCGACGGCCCGGTGCAGTCGTGCTACCGCTTCGACCGCGGCGCCGACTACTACGAGCAGACCCGTACCCACCTCGAGGACTACTGGAACTACTACGTCGACTCGCACTTCCGCCGCGACAGCGCGTTCTTCAGCGGCAACGGCGCGATCAACTCGGCGTACGGCACGTTCATCAACGTCGCCAACTCCTACAAGCACTACATGCTGGAGCTCTACCGCCAGCCTGACCGCAACCAGGAGCAGCGCCTCACCTACCGCATCGACCCCGTCCTCCAGGACCTGTGGACCATCGGCGTCATCGACGGCATCAACCAGCACCTCAACGTGATGAGCGTGCCGCCGTTCGGTCTCTTCATGTTCCGCACGCTGCGCACCACCGGCGCCCGCTGGGACGTGATCAGCGAAGGTGACGACTTCGATGCGCTCACCGCTGCTGGCCGCGCGAAGTACCAGGACCTCTACAGCTCGCGCCTGGGCGCTCAAGACTTCGGCACCATGCCCCGCGGCCTGGGTCGCCGCATGTACAGCCGCTATGACTTCAAGAGCGGCTTCGGCTTCTTCCAGCGCATGAGCGAGGCCGGTCACTACAACGACCAGGTCGGCGCGATGTTCGCCGCAGTCATTCCCCAGATCGACGTGCAGGGCCTCGACACCGACTCCGACCAGAACCGGTTCAACGTGCCCTACTACCTCCTCTTCAAGGACGAGATGACCGACACCTTCGGCGCGCTCTGGGGCAACGACGAGCTCAAGGTTCGCCCGACGGCCTTCAAGCGCACCAACGAGCGCGGTGAGATCACCGACGACCTCGGTCTCTTCTGGCGCGTGTACGTCAACGGCTCCGACATCTTCGCGAACTTCAACTACCCGCCGCAGCAGCCGGGTCGTTGCACGGGCAACAACCGGCCGCCGACGTGCTTCACGGCCGGCCAGAACCCCGCGCCCGCGAACATTCAGCTCACGTGGACCAGCCGCATCTACTCGCTGTTCCTCGGCATGGCGCTCTTCCGCACCAACTTCGATCTCGACTACGCGAAGACCAACCAGGTCTACCGCGTCGGTGGCAACGAGCAGTTCACCGTTGCTCCGGGCTACGAGATGGTCGAAGTGCCCGACGTGACGACTGGCGCCCGCTACGTCGCGGTTCGCCCGGCGTGCGCGGTCGGCCAGACCTGCCCCGACACTGCCGCGACCTCGCTCATCCGCCACACGCAGGACATCCTGCTGATGGTTCAGGAGCCCGGCCGCTGCCCGATTCCCGACTACCTCACGGTTCAGGGCTACGGCTGCCTTGCTGCCGAGCAGGCCAACAACCCCCGCATCATCGAAGACCGCCGCCGTTTCTGGACGGAGATCTTCCGCGATGCCGTTCGTGACCTCGACATGGCCCGCTCGTTCTACGGCGCCTACGGAAGGGCGTTCTGACCATGACCGCACGGAACTTTTTCGGAGAAACCATGAAGCCCTCGTTCCGCACTCTGTTCGCCGCCTGCGCCGCCTTCGTGGCGGTGGGCTGCTCGCAGCCTGAACTCATCGACCGCACGCAGCCGAACTACGTCAAGAAGACCGACCTGCTCGACGGCCAGTGGTACATCAAGGAGACGATCGTCGACCTGCCCAAGACTCCGGGCGCGCCTGGCGTCATCGGCTCGGGCGGCAAGCTCGAGAAGATTCGCTGGGAAGTTCAGGAGAACATGCTGGTCGGCTACCGCTCGTACGAAGTGGTGCCCGGCGCCGACCCGCGCGTCGACCCCGTGAAGTCGAAGATCGGCGACGTTCGCCTGCGTGATGGCAAGCCCTTCAAGGGCAACCCCGTCTACGCGTACCCGATCGTGAGCCACTTCGATCGTCAGCGTCAGTACAACGCGGCGACCGGCGAAGTGAGCAACGTGCTGGTCGAAGACACCCAGGACCGCCCCTGGTACCAGCGCGAGTTCATGCGCGTGGACTGGTCGAGCAACCAGATCCTCAACTACCAGAGCGCGACGGGCCCGTTCGACTTCGCGGCCGGCATGCTCAAGACCCGCGTCGTCACCGACCAGGATCAGGCCGCCCACAACGAGTCGATGGTCTACGCCTGCACCAACGGCGTGCAGGGCAAGAACTCGACGCTCAAGTGCGACGAGGGCGCGAAGCTCTCGTACCTGGACTTCACCACGCAGGCGATCGTCGATCCTCCCGCGGTCGACTACCCGGGCTACGGCCGTCTGCCGTACTGCCTCTTCAACCCGACCGTCGACTGCGAGAGCTCCAACATGAAGATCCGCACGTCGATCATGAAGGTCGACGAGGCGCGGGTCGATGACTACGAGCCGCTGACCTACACCGACAAGATGATGGTGAAGTTCGGCTTCTTCCGGAACGAGCTCTACACCTACAACAAGGATCGCTACTTCACCTACACGGGCCAGCAGTTCTTCGCGATGCGCCACAACATCTGGCTCAAGTCGAAGGAGCTCGTGAAGGACGGTCAGGGCAAGCAGGTCGTCGACCCCGTCAGCGGCCGCCCCCAGTACAAGACGATTCCCGTCACGCAGCGTCAGGTGCGCCCGGTCGTCTACTACATGACCGACAACACCCCCCGCGAGCTGTGGGGCGCTGCGGCTCAGCGTCACGCCGAGAAGGACGGCTTCGAGAAGAAGAACACCATCGAAGCGTCATGGGATCGCGCCTTCCGCAAGGCCGTTGCCGTGCCCCGTGGTCTCGAGTGGAACGACCCCTCGATGCCGCAGATGTTCTACGTGTGTGAGTCGCCTGTGCAGGAAGGCGCTCCGGCTGCCTGCGGCAAGCCCGGCACCTACGCGCGCATCGGCGACCTCCGGTTCCACATGGCTCCGTACGTCGACCAGAACGCTGGCGGTCTGCTCGGCCTCGGCCCCTCCGCGATGGATCCCGAGACGGGCGAAGTCGTGAACGCCGTTGCCAACGTCTACGGCGCTGGCCTCGACACGTGGGCTGGCTCCTCGGCGCAGCTCGTCGACGTCGTGAACGGAGAGGTCACCCTTTCCGAGCTCGTCACCGGCAAGGACATCAAGGACTACGTCTTCGCGAACCTGAACGCGACCGACCCGCGCCGTCCGCGCACGGGCCCGTTCACTGCGCAGCAGCCCCTCATCTCCGACCCGAGCCGTCCCAACGGTTCGTTCTCGAAGCCCACGGGCCGTCTCGCCGACCTGCTCAACACCTGGAAGCAGCAGGGCACGCCCCCGCTGCTCAAGGGTGACCGCAAGGCCACCGTCGCCCAGCTGCTCAAGGACAACCCGGCCCTCGAAGACACCCTCATCAACCTGCCTGAAGTGCGCGTCGCCGTTCTCGGCCACATTCCGAACCGCGCCTTCTCACAGCGTCTCGAGAGCGACTCGGCGTTCTACCGTGACGTCGCCCGCAACATCCTGATGGGCGTCGACCCGGTCGAGCAGGCCCGCACGAAGGCCAAGCGCATGGTCGACCCGACGGTCGGCTGCTTCTACGAGTTCTCGTACTCCGATGAGGACTACATCGGCGTCGCCAAGCGCAAGCTGGCGCTTCAGAACTCGCTCATCTCGAAGTTCAAGACCCAGGGCAACGCGGGCTGCGCGAACGCTTCGGCCTGCACCGACGCCGAGGCCAAGAAGCTCGCCAAGGCAGAGGTCTACAACGACCTTCGCCGTGAGGCCTACCGCTCCGTCACCGAGCACGAGATCGGCCACACGCTCGGCCTGATGCACAACTTCATCGCCTCGGCCGACGCCATGAACTACCAGGAAGGCTACTGGGACCTGCGCAAGGAGACGATCGGCGTCATCGCCGGTGGTCGTCGCGTGCTGCCCGTCACGCCGCAGAACATGGCTGACGCTGCGAAGCAGAACGAGAAGCAGCAGGACAGCGCCATGTACGAGTACGAGTACTCGTCGATCATGGACTACGGCGCGCGCGTCAACTCCCAGAACCGCGGCACCGGCAAGTACGACGACGCGGCGATTCTGTTCGCCTACTCGGGCGGCTTCGAGCCTGGTTGGGTCGAGGTCTTCAACGAGACCCGCAACGACTACCAGAACACGGCCGTGACGCTCGAGGTCGACAACCTCGCCAAGGTCTTCACGGCGCGCGGTGCGCACGTCGAGATCCCGCTGGCGATCACCGAGCACTACACGCCGGCGTCGAACCTCTACACCGACAAGTACCACTACTCGACGCTGCCCTTCCATTTCGCCGAGGCCACCGGCTCGTTCGAAGATCGCCTGAACCAGGGCATCAACCGAATGAAGAACCGCTCATACCGGAAGTGGAGCGAGATGCAGAAGGTGTACGACCGCCTCAACCAGGAGGTGAAGAACTACGCTCTCAACGCCTCGGGTCTCGGCGAGCGTGACATCGAGCGCAGCCGCACGGTCGTCAACGCGGCCGGCGGCAAGAACGTGCCGGTCGAAGTGCCGTACATGTTCTGCTCCGACTACGAAGTCGGCGCGAACCTGCTCTGCAACCGCAACGACCAGGGCGCTGACGTCTACGAGATGACGACGAAGTGGATCGAGCGCTTCAACCAGTCGTACGTGTTCTCGAACTTCCGTCGTGACCGGCTCATCTACTCGCCCTCGCAGATCGCGTCGGGCAAGTTCGGCCGCTACCTCGGCAACGTTCCGAACGTGTACCAGCAGTGGCTCTTCAACATCTATTACATCACCAAGGACTACCAGCTCTCGCCCGAGGAGATTGACGAGCTCTACGGCCTCGGCGACCCGATCTGGCAGAACTACTGGACGATGGCGGTCGTCGACTCGACGAACCTGCTCATGCAGCAGCTGACGATTCCGTCGGCCGGCTACCATGGCAAGCGTCCCGACGGCGTGTGGGAGTACCTGCCCACCGGTGACTCGCTCAACCGCCGCCTCTCGGACGTCGCCGAGGCAGCCCTCAAGGCCGACATCGCTCGCGCCGACAAGGGTGGCTACACCGACCTCGTGTACGTGCCGCGCGGCCCGGGCCGGTCGATGTTCACGGTGTTCGATTCGTTCGGCTACGACAGCTTCAGCCGCGTGAACGAAGCCGGTCACTTCTGGGACGTCTACGCCGCGATGCTCGCGCTGATCACGAGCGAGACGAACTTCCTCGGTGTCGACCGTGGCTCCGACGCGCTCCGCTACTCGCTGCCGTACTACCTCACGTTCAACAAGGAGCTCGCTCCGCTCTTCGGTAACTACTTCACCGAGACGGCCGACTACTACGCGCCGATGCTCGGCAAGAACGCCGACGGCACCGCGACGATTCAGCTCTCGCCGTTCATCAAGGCCAACGACTACATCTTCGGGTTCAACTACCCCGTCGCGCCGGTTCAGCAGGTCGACGGCAACGGCAACCCGATGACGATGTCGAAGGTCTACCCGGTGTCGACGTGGAGCGCCCGGTTCTACTCGCAGCTGTTCTCGATGGCGTACTTCACCCAGAACTACAACCTCGAGTACGCGGAGTTCTCGAAGGTGTATCGCCTGGGCAGCGGTGAGGCCCTCGACCCTGCGGCCGGCTACGAGACGGTGCAGTTCGCTGACCCGTTCGGCGGCGGCTACATCTACGCGGCGCTCCGCAAGATTGGTGACCCGAACCCCACGACGGGTGCGGCGATCGTGTCGCGCGCCGTGGCTCAGAAGGCCAAGTGGGACCAGGCGAAGAACCTGAACCAGCGCGTCGACGGCTTCACGGCCGCCGAGTGGGAAGCGAAGGTTCGTGAGACCGTGCGCAACATGGAGATCATGCGCGGCCTGTACAACATCTTCGGCCGCGCCCTCTAAGGCCTGACCCCGAAGTGATGTGACGACGCCCGGCCCTCGCGAGAGGTGACCGGGCGTCGGCATTTGGGCGGTGCTCGACGGGGGAGCTTTCGCGTCGGGCGCGCCATCGCTAGAACGGCCTCGTGCAACTGCCACCGCGGCAGCTCGACTTGTTCAGGGCACCGGCTGCCAGGCCAGCGGTGTTGCGTGAGGGGCCGGCCGCGTTGGCGCCCACTGCGCCTGCGGCCCCACCCGTGCCTTCCGAGGCTGCGCCGGTCGAGGTCGCCGAGCCCGCTCCAGAAGCCCGGCCGATTCCCAGTCGTCAGCAGGCCTTGAGCGCGGCTCGAGTGCTCGCCCATCAGGTCGCGGCGTTGCTCGGGGCCGACGTGAAGGTGCTGCTCTCGGTTCATGACAACCGCAGCACGATGATCAGCTTCCGTCGTGAGCCTCCGTTGCTGAGGCTGCGCGTGCATCACCTGTTTCTCGAAGCGCCGCCCGAGATCGTGCAGGCCATCGCCGACTACGCGGGCCGGGGCAAACGAGCGGCGGGTCAGGTGCTCGACGACTACATCGCCGACAAACAGGGCCGCATCAGGGCCGAGCCTCGCCGCGCCGCCACGCTCAACACACGGGGCAAGTGCTTCGATCTCGCCGACATCTTCGCGAGGCTGAACACGCTCTATTTCCAGGACACGATTCGCGCCCGCATCGGCTGGGGGCGGCACGCGGCGAAGCGGCGGCGAAAGTCGATTCGGCTCGGCGTGTACGATCACCGCTCCCGCGAGATTCGGGTGCACCCGGCGCTCGACCGCCCCGACGTGCCGCTCTTCTTCGTCGAGTACATCGTCTTCCACGAGATGCTCCACCAGGTGTTCCCCAGCGCGCGCGACTCGGGGCGACACGTGCATCACCCCAAGGCGTTCCGCGACCGGGAGCGTGCGTTCCCCCGCTACCCTGCGGCCATCGCGTGGGAGAAGGAACACCTGCACGCGTTGCTGCGCCGCTGACCCGGGCCTCGCGATTCGCGTGATCAGCGACATCACCGCCGAGCGGCTCGCTGTGCTCCGGAAGGCCGACCTGATCGTGCAGCAGGAGGTCAGGGAGTCAGGTCTGAGGTGGCGTCGAAGGCCACTCGGCGCGGGCGTCGTGAACGCCACGAGGCGAGACGCTGAGACGAGGTCCCCCGAGCCCGTGCGGTGACCTGCTCGACCGATGAGGCGCCACACGATCGTGACGCACTACGTGATGACTCACTGATGACTCGCTCCCACCGCTCCGATAAGGCGCGCGCATGCGTCGCGCGAAGATCGTCTGCACCTTGGGTCCCGCCAGCACCAGCCAGGAGATGCTCGAGAAGCTCCTGGACGCCGGCATGGACGTGGCTCGTCTCAACTTCTCTCACGGCACTCACGCCGATCATCAGGCGGTGCTCGACCGCCTCCGCGCGGCCTCACTGAAGGTCCGCAAGGCCGTTGGTGTGCTTGGCGATCTCCAGGGCCCGAAGATTCGAACGGGTAAGCTCGAGAAGGGCGCCGTCGAGCTCGTCGAGGGCAAGGAGATCTCGATCACCACCGACGAGTCGGTGCTCGGCACGCAAGAGCTCGTCTCGACGACGTACCCGCACCTCGCGGCCGACGTGAACGTGGGCGACCGCATTCTGCTCGACGACGGCCTGCTCGAGCTCAAGGTGCTGGCGACCGACAAGAAGTCGCTCATTCGCACCGAGGTGATTCACGGCGGCACGCTGAAGAACAACAAGGGCATCAACCTGCCCGGAGTGGCGCTGCGGGCCGACGCCCTCACGCCCAAAGATCGTGAAGACCTGATCTTCGGCCTGAAGGCAGGCGTCGACATGGTCGCGCTCTCGTTCGTGCGCACGCCGGAAGACATCGACATGTGCCGGCAGGCGATGATGGAGGCGGGGCGGGTGGTGCCGATCATCGCCAAGCTCGAGAAGCCAGAGGCCATCGCACGGCTCGACTCCATTCTCGAGAAGACCGACGGCGTGATGGTGGCGCGCGGCGATCTCGGCGTCGAGATCCCTCCCGAAGAGGTGCCGGCGATTCAGAAGGACATCATTCGTCGAGCGAACCAGCGCGGCCTTCCGGTCATCGTCGCGACGCAAATGCTGAACTCGATGATCGAACACCCACGGCCGACGCGCGCCGAAGCGAGCGACGTCGCCAACGCCGTCATGGACAACACCGACGCGGTGATGCTCTCGGGCGAGACCGCCTCGGGCGATTACCCGGTGGAGTCGGTGCAGATGATGAGCCGCATCGTCGAGGCCGCCGAGTCGGCCATGCGCCAGTCGTTCCCGCGCATCGGCAGCGGCGAGCCCATCACCATTCCCGCCGAGTTCCCCGACGTGACGTGCGGCGTCGCGTGTCGTGCGGCGCGTGAGGCCGGTTGCTCGCTCATCGTCGCGTTCACGCTGACCGGCAACACCGCGCGGCTCGTTTCGCGCTACCGCCCGACGGTGCCCATCATCGCGTTCAGCCCGAACCAGGAAGTGCGCCGACGCCTGTCGCTCCTCTGGGGGGTGATGCCGCGCGTGCTCGAGCCGGTGCAGGAGTCGGAAGAGATGGTTCGCCGCGTCGAGGAAGAGCTGCTCGCGCGCGGCCTCGCCAAGCGTGGTGAGCGCATCGTCATCGTCTTCGGCGCGCCCGTCGGCCAGGCCGGCAAGATCAACTCGCTCCGCCTGCACACCA
>JAACJQ010000393.1 GCA_016879935.1 Archangiaceae bacterium
CGTCACTACCGTGCGGCGTTTCAGTTCTTCGGGCCCCACCTGCCGATCGAGGTGATGGTGCCCGCTGCACGGGCGGACGAGGCGAGGGTGGCGCTGGCGGCATGACGGCACGGTGCTCGGTTCACCCCGAGGTCGAGGCCATCGGGTCGTGCTCGCGCTGTGGCCGCTTCGTCTGCACGTCGTGTCGTGACGTCGCTCGTGAAGGCTGGTGCGTGACGTGCGCGGCCCGGCCGGAAGCGCGTCTCACGATCTCGACGAACGCCCGGACGACGTTGTGGCTCGCCATCGTCGGGGTCGTGCTTCCCCTGCTGTCCATCATCGCGTGGCGACGGGCCGCAGCGGCCGGCGCGCCGACCGAAGCCGATGCTCCGGTGTTCCAGGGCGCGCGCTGGCTCTCGGTGACGACGCTCTTCGCCTGGGTCGTCGCCGTCAGCGCGTGGCTGCTCCGGGCGTGAAGATTCGGCGCAGCCTGGTCAGCAGCCCCGAGGCATCGACCCTCTGGCTCACCTTGCCGGCGGCGTCGGTCGCGAGCTCGGCTTTTCGCAGCGCGAGAATCTCGGCCATCTGCTCGGCGAGCTCGGGCTTGGCAGTGAAGAACTTCTGGAACTCGGCGCGATCGAACTCGAGCACCGCAGTGTCTTCGATGGCCACGACGGTGGCCGAGCGCGGCTCGCCCGTGAGCAGTGACATCTCACCGAAGTACTGACCACGCGAGAGCGTCGCGACCTCTCGTGGCGGCTGCCCGACGCGTACCGACACCCGCCCCGACGCGACGACGTAGAAGGTGGCACCTTCACGACCCTCGACGCAGACCGCCTCGCCGAGCCCGAAGTGGTGCTCCAAGGCGGCGTCGGCGATCGCCCGGCGCTCGTCACCCGAGAAGAGCTTGAAGAGATCGAGCTCTCCGAGCAGCTCTTCACGAAGCCCCTGTGGCCGCGGCACCTCGGCGCGCATCGTCACCACGCGCTGTGGGAAGGGAATCTCGATGCCGGCGCGGCCGAACCGGTACCAGAGCCGCGCGAACACCTCGTCGTGCACGTGCGGTACGTCTGACCAGTCCTTCAGCCACACGCGCACCACGTACTTCACGGCCGATTCGTCGAACTCCCACGTGCGAACCCAGGGGGCCGGCGTCTTCAGAATGATCGGGCTCTCGGCGATCGCTTCGAGGATCTCGGCCTTCACCTTCGTCGGCGGTGCCGCGTAGGCAGTGCCGATCGTCAGGTCGAGCGCGACCGGCTGCCCGCCCCTGCTGTAGTTGATGATCGGCTCTTTGGCGGTGAGCGCGTTGGGCAGGGTGATCTGCTCCTTGCGCATGGTCTCGATGCGGGTCGAGCGCCACGACGTCTGCACCACGCGCCCTTCGTGCTGACCTACGCGCACGAAGTCGCCGACCTGATACGGCCGATCGAGCTGCAGCGACAGGCCGCTGAAGAGGTTGCCGAGCGTGTCTTGCAGGGCGAAGCCGAGCACGAGCGAGAGCACCGCTGACGTTCCCAGCAGCGTGGTGACGTCGAGCTGGAGCGTCGTCTTGAGAATCGGAATCGCGGTTGCGAGGTAGAGGAGGAAGTCGGCGACGTCGCGGTGGATCTTCGCCGTCGGTGTGCCGCCCAGCCTGCGCCGAGTCCACAGCACCACCGAGACGCCCAGCCGCACCGTGCCGAACGCGAAGGCCAGCATCCACACGGCGCGCTCGACGGGGTGCCACTCCTTCGGCGTCCACGCTTCGGCCCAGATCATCACGCCGCGAACGGCGACGAAGAGGGCGAACCACACCAGGGCGCCGAACACGTCTTCGCGCAGGCGCTCCTCTTTCGACAGGCGCCGGAGCACGGCCGTGACGACGAGGGCGATGATGCCGAGGACGAGCGCGAGGTTGCCCTGGAGGAACGACATGCGAGCGCGCTGATAGCACGGTGCCGGGCGTGCGCAGTCGCGCTACAAGCCCGCCCATGTCGCTCGACGCCGTGAAGTGTCAGGACCGCGCCATCGCCGCGCTCGAGGCGGGCCTCGCCCGTGGTCAGGTTCACCACGCGTGGCTCTTCACCGGCCCCGACGGCGTGGGCAAGGAGCTGGCGGCCATCGGGCTCGCGCAGGCGCTCACGTGCCCCGAGAAGCCGAACGTGGGCTGTGGCACCTGCGCCAGCTGCCGCCGCGTCGACAAGCGCAACCACCCTGACGTCACCGTGCTGATGCCCGAAGACGAGCTGGTGAAGCGCGGGCTCGCGGGCCGTAGCGACTTCGATCACACGCCCTCGCGTGACATTCGCATCGAGCAGATTCGCCAGCTGCAGGAGCGCCTCGCCTTTCGCGCGCTCGAGTCGAAGACGAAGGTGGCGATTCTGATCACCGCGCACGCGATGAACCCACCGGCCCAGAACGCGCTGCTCAAGACGCTCGAGGAGCCGCCGAAGGGCACCGTCTTGATCCTCGTCTCGTCCGCCCAGGACAAGCTGTTGCCCACCATTCGCAGCCGCTGTGCGAAGGCCACCTTCGGCCCGCTGCCCGTGGAGGTCCTCGCCGAGAAGCTCAAGGGACAGAAGAAGGCCGTCGACGACGCGACCGCGCTCCAGGCTGCCGCAATGGCCGGTGGCTCGATGGCGCGCGCGCTGGCGTTCGACGTCGACGCGCTGGCCGAGCGCAAGAGCATCATCGAGCGGTTCGAAGCGCTCGACCCGGCCGACGCGCGGGGCTGGCTCACCCTCGCCGAGGTACTCAGCGAAGATCGCGGCACCGCCGAGATCGCGCTCGACGTCTTGCAGGTGTGGCTGCGTGACGTGCAGGTGGCGCAGCTGCCCGACGCGAAGCTGGTGAACGGCGATCTGCAGCCGCTCGCCGTCGCCGCCGCCTCGAAGGTGTCGCCCGCCGGCCTGCACCGCCGCAACCTGCTCATCGACGAGGCCCGCAACGCCATCACCCAGCGCAACGGCGCCATTCGAATTCAGCTCGAGCGCATGTTCGTCGAGATGTTCGCGGGCTGAGCCGCCATGGAGCGCCGCGCCCCCGCCGCCTGGAAGCTCGGGCTGCTCTCGTTGCTGTACTTCGTGCAGGGGCTGCCGTTCGGCTTTCAGTCGAAGGGCCTCAAGCTGCTGCTCGCCGACGACAAGTCGGTCTCGATGACGGCGGTGACGATGCTGGGGCTGCTCTCGTTGCCCTGGAGCTTCAAGCCCGTCTGGGCGCCGCTCGTCGATCGCTACGGCTCCGAGAAGTTCGGCCGCCGCAAGTCGTGGATCGTACCGTTGATGGTGCTGCTCGCCGCCTCACTCGCGGCCGCTGGTTTCACGCCGTACCCCGAGCTGCTGGTGCCGTTGCTCGGCGTCGTGCTGCTGATGAACGTCTTCGCCTCGATGCAGGACGTGCCGGTCGACGGGCTCGCGGTCGATCTGCTCTCGGAGCACGAGCTCGGCGCGGGCAACGCGGCGCAGGTGTCGGCCTACAAGATCGGCATGGCCGTGGGCGGGTCGATCTTCATCGGCTCTCTGCTCCCGTTGCTCGGCTGGCAGGGCGGGTTCTTCGGGCTCGCGGCGATCGCGGTGCTGGCCACCGTGGCGATGCTGCGGGTTCAGGAGCCGAAACGAACGCACGTGTCGACGGAGCCCACCGAGCGGCCCACGTTCAAGGAGATCGCCCGCCGCGCGTGGCAGCTGATCGCGAAGCCCGGCGGCATCTGGCTCGTGCTCTTCGTCGCCACCTACAAGATGGGCGAGGCGCTCTCTGACTCGGTGTTCGAGCCGTATCTGCAGCGCGTGCTCCACTTCACGAAAGAAGACGTCGCCTCGTTCGCGCTCGTGGGGCAGCTCGGGTCGCTGCTCGGCTCCATCGCTGGCGGGCTGGTGGCGGCGCGAATGTCGTTGCTCCGCGCGGTGGGCACGACGTCGGCGGTTCGGGCGCTCTCGCTGGTCGCCATGTGGGCGCTCGCCGCGGGCCTGCTGCCGGGCACGCCGTCGGTCATCTACGGCATCACCAGCCTCGAGCACTTCTTCGCGGGCCTCGTCACCACCTGCATGTTCGCGTTCATGATGTCGAAGGTCGATCGCAGCGTGGGCGCGACGCACTTCACCCTGCTGGCGGCCGTCGAGGTGCTCGGCAAGTCACCCACGGGGCTCGTCTCGGGAGCGCTCGTCGACACGCTGGGCTGGGCCCCGGTGTTCCTCATCGGCGCGGCGCTGTCGTGGGCGTTCCTCGGGCTGCTCATTCCCCTTCGGGAGCGGCCGGCCCCGCAGGCTTCGTGACGTCGGCGATCGCCCGGACGAGATCGTTGTACGAGACGGGCTTGGCGAGACACTCGTTCATGCCCGCGCGCTGACACGCCTCACGGTCTTCGCTCGAGGCCGAGGCCGTCAGCGCGATGATCGGCGTGCGGGCGCGTGGCGAGTCGAG
This sequence comes from Archangiaceae bacterium, assembly GCA_016879935.1. GTDB lineage: Bacteria > Myxococcota > Myxococcia > Myxococcales > Myxococcaceae > Xiheimicrobium. The sequence continues at coordinate 4,381 of JAACJQ010000393.1, forward strand.
CTTGCGAATGC
>JAACJQ010000394.1 GCA_016879935.1 Archangiaceae bacterium
CGCCACCACCACCGCGAACGATCAGATCGACGGCCTCAAGCAGCTCGCGGCGAAGGTGCCCGAGATGGACCTGACCCGCGTCGGCGTCTACGGCTGGAGCTTCGGTGGCTACATGGCCGCGCTCCTCGCGATGGCGAAGGGCGACGTGATCAAGAGCGCCGTCTCGGGAGCGCCCGTCGTCGACTGGCGCGACTACGACACGCACTACACCGAGCGCTTCCTCGGCCTGCCCGACGCGCAGCCGAAGGCCTACGAGGTCAGCTCGCTCCTCTCGTACGTGAAGGACGCGAAGCGCCCCATCCTTCTCATTCACGGAACTGCGGACGACAACGTGTACTTCCTGCACTCGCTGAAGTTGTCAGACGCGCTCTTCAAGGCCGGCAAGCCACATGCGGTGCTGCCGCTCTCGAACTTCACGCACATGGTTCCCGACCCGCTCGTCACCGAGCGCCTCTGGGAGCGCATCGCCACCACCTTCAAGGAGACCCTCTGACATGGCGCTCGATCAAGCCTTCGTCGACGACTGCCCGTACTTCCCCGAAGGGCTGCTGATCGACGACATCCTCTCCATCGACAAAGAGAAGGGCGAGGTCGTCTGCCAGATGCCGGTGCACGACGAACTGCCGCTCACGCGCGCGCAACGCGTTCACCCGGTTCGGCACCCGCGTCACCTGAGCGGCGGCCTCATGGTGCACATGACCGGCATGATCGGCTTCGTGCACGCGTACTACGTGCTCGGCCTGCGCCACGCCGAGGGGTGGATTGGTTACGGCGCGAAGATTCACGAAGCGCGGTTTCTCGCGCTGGCGAAGCCGGGCACGCCCGTCGTGCTCAAGGGCTGGGCGACGCGCAGCCGCCGCATGAACGACAACATCATGGTGCGCTACCAGTTCGAGTTCCGGCAGGGCGACACCGTCATCTACACGGGCGATCAGACGGCCATGTGGGCGAAGGTGAAAGAAGGTCAGGAGCTGCCGGGCGAGCTGTGACCCTCAGTGCGTGACGGTCCAGCGGTCGCTGTGGGACAGGTAGTAGAGGAGCAGGTGCTCGTCGGGGCCCAGCGTGACCTCGACCGGCACGAACATGCCTTCGTCGCGGGCGATTTCGTAGGTGCCGACGGGCAACCTGATTCGCGCGGGCAAGGTCACCGTCATGCTCCGCGGCCCCTTGATGCGTGCCTGAATCGGCCACCGGCAGTCCGTGCACGTCAGCGACAGCTCGCCGTCGCGTCGCGGCACTTCGATGGGCGGTGTGGGTCTCGAGCGCAGCACGAACAGCTCGACCATGAGCCCCGCCGAGAGCAACGCCACCAGCCCCCACAGGAGTCGCGGCCGCGCCATCAGCGCTCGGGGCGAGAGGCGCGCGAGGTTGGGTGGTGAGCGCACCTCGTCGAAGACGCCGACCGGCTTCGCTGGTGTCTCGACGCGCGGCACTTCGACGCGTTGATTCACGAACTCGACGGGCTTCGTGGTGTTCGCGGTCTCGCTCAGCTTTCCATCGATGACGAAGATCGCCTCGGCTGCCGTCGCGGGACGAGCGGAGGGGTTGCTCGCGAGCAACTGCCCGACGAGCTCGTCGAGCCACGCCGGTGTCTCGGCGCGGAGCCTCGACACGCGCGGCACACCACCGCGCAGCACGTTCACCAGCCGATCGGCGCCGCTCGAGCCTGGCACCGCAGGCCGCCCTGTCAGCAGCTCGAACGCGATGCAGCCGGCGGCGAACAGATCGGTGCGCGCGTCGACGACCTGCCCGTCGACCTGCTCCGGAGCCACGAAGCCTGGTACGCCGATGTTCGCGCTCCCGGTCAACGTCAGGTGCAGCTCGGGCGTGAGCGCGTTCGCCAACCACAGATCACGAATGCGGAGCTGCTTTGGCCCCTGCTCGTTCAGCTCGAGGCACGAGAGCGACAACATGCGGTGCACGAGCCCGTGCTGATGGGCCTCCGAGAGCGCATCGAGCAGCTGGTGCAGCAGCCCGATCGCGTCGTCGAACTGCATCGCGCGATGGCGCACGAGGCGATCGAGCGTCGAGCCGCTCGCGGGCTCCATCGTCAGCCACAGCCGGCCATCGGCAGTCTGCGCGACCTCCGTGACGGGAACGAAGGCGTCGTGCTCGACCTCAGCCGCGCGAGACGCGCCACGACGGAGCCGCTCGAACATGAGCTCACCCGACGCAGCCTCGGGCAACAGCAACAACCGCGCGTGCCGCCCGTTCGCATCGACCGCCGACCACGTGACGCCGTACGGCCCGTCGTCGAGACGATCGACGAGCTCCCACGCGCCGAGGTGCTGACCCTTCACGTCGACGGAGACTACGCGGCTTCACCCTTTTGGCGGAGCGCAGCGTCGCTTCACGCAGTGGCCCGGCGTCTTCGCCCAGGTCCCATCAGGGCCTGTGCCACACGCAGCTTTCGGCGCACACCACTGACGGCCTGAGTCGTCGAGCTTCTTCTGCGCCTCCTCCGCGAACGCACGATTGACCGGTGTGGTGTCGCAGCAGCCGAGGCTGACGTAGGTGCACTCGGCGTCCTTCGAGCAGCGGCTCCACTCGTCGGGCATCGTCACCTTCTTCTCGTCCGCGAGCGCGGGCAGCACGAACAGCAACGAGAGCGCGAGTGCCTTCATGCCGGCACGATCAACCAAACAGCCCGAGCCGTGAAGGGCTGAAGTCGGGAAAGACGTCGCGGCGACGAATGCCGGTCGCGTCGAGACACTCCGACATCACCGAGCGCAGATCGGTCGTGCTGCGCAGATCGCGCCCTTCGAACAACGCGCCGAGGCCGGGCCAATCGGCGATGACGCGCCCGCCGGCGACGCCGCCACCGAGCACGAGCGACACCGACGCCGTACCGTGATCGGTTCCCCGCGTGCCGTTCTCTTTCGCCGTGCGCCCGAACTCCGTCATCGTCAGCAGCGTCACGTCGGCCAGCCGTGGGCCGAGATCGGTCGCGAAGGCCGACAGCGCCTCGGCCACTTCCTGCAGCTTGTTCGCGAGCTGGGCCTCCTGGCCGAGGTGGGTGTCGAAGCCGCCCATTTCGGTCGCCGCGATCGAGAGCCCGACGTCGGCGTGAATGAGCCGCGTGATGTCCTGCAGCCGTCGCGCGAGTGGAGACTTCGGCCACACCGCGCCGTTCTGCGGAGCCCGGTCGGCGAGCGCTTCCTGCTTCACCTTCGCGACCGAGTCGAACGCCTCCTGCCCCGAGGTTCGCAGCGCGTCGTCGACGGCTTGATCGTAGAGCGCCTCGAACGTCGTGGCGGCCGCGTCACCTCCAGCCACGCGGA
>JAACJQ010000395.1 GCA_016879935.1 Archangiaceae bacterium
CTCGGGCCGCAGCCGTGGGTTCTCGATGGCGCCGTTGGCCGTCTCGAGGAACGCGCCCAGCTCGGCGTACGAGACGGCGCCGTCACCATCGGCGTCACCGGCTCCACGCAACGCCGAGCGCACCTCGTAGCTGAAGACGCCCGCGCCCAGCCGCTCCCACTCGTGGCTGTCCTTCGCGGCCGAGGAGGAGAGGACGAAGCCCGTGTTCGCCGGCCACGCCGGGTCCATCGCGAACGCGGCCGGCATCGGGAGCCGCAGCCCGCCCGGGCCCTTGCTGCCCACCAGCGCGCCCGAGCGGCAGGCGTCGAGAATGACGTGGCTGTACACGGCCGGCACCCGCGCGAGCAGGTCGTCGTGCAGCACCGCGCGCGTCAGCTTGCCGGCCTCGAGCCCGAGAAAGCCCAGCCCGCTCTCGACGTCGCCGTGGCCGCTGAAGAAGAAGAGCCACTCGACGGTCTCTCCCGCCTCCTGGGCGCGCATCATCGAGGCCCGCTGCGCGGCGAAGGCGCCCTTGAGTGCGTCGAGCGTCGCCGGTGCGAGCGGCCTGGTGTCTTTGTGCAGGCGCGCGGTGTCGGCGTCGGGCGTGGTGAGCAACACCGACTCCACGCCGGCCTCGAGGAGCAGCTCGTGAATCGCGATGGCGTCGTCATCGGCGAAGCGCAATGGAGCGGCTCGTACGCCTTCGCCGGTGTTGCTGCCGACGACGAGCGCGTAGCGATGCACCGGCAACGCCGCCATCACGAGGAGCACCGGCAGCATCACGGCAGCACCTCGACCGTCAGCGTCGACGCTTCATGTTCGGGGAGCCGGCCCGCTTCGGCGTCGGACACCGAGACAGGTGAGGTGAGGAACACCGCGTGCAACTCGAGGCGGCCTGGCACCAGCGCATGACGAACGGCCTCCATCAGCCGCACCGGCTCGTTCGAGGTGCCGATGTGCAGCGAGTCTGGTGGCCGGGAGGCGTCGGTCCACGCGGGGTAGAACCAGAACGTCTCGCCGCGCGAGTCGACGCCGTAGAGCAGCAGCTCGGTGGCCCGGCTGCCCGGCAGGTTGCGGTACGAGAAGCCGAGCGCATCGCCCACGTGCATCGTCGCGCCGAGCGGCGTCACCTCGTCACCACGCACCACGAAGGCCTCGAAGCCGGTGAGGCTGCCCTGGCCACCCTTCTCGCGAATGCCGTCGCCCCGCAGCGCGAGGAAGGAAAGCGTCGCCATCACCATGAGGCCCGCCGCGAGCGAGAGCCACAGCGGAAGTCGGCGAGCACGCGGCGCCGGCGTGGCTTCGACGTTCGCCCACAGGTCCGGGCGCAGGTCGATGGCGTCGAGGCCGGGCGCCGGGCGTGAGAGCGACTCCATCAACGCGTCGACCTTCGCCTTCTCGGCCCTCAGCGGCTCTGACGAGGCCAGCTCACGCTCGAGCTCGGCCGCGCGGCGTGTCGTCACTTCGCCCTCCGTCCACTGCACCAGCTCGTCGAAGCGCGGGTCACTCATGGCGCCTCCTCCTTCATCGAGTCAGAGAGGGCCGCCATGGCAGCGAAGAGACGGCTCTTCACCGTGCCCAGCGGCACCTCGAGAATGTCGGCAATCTCTTCGAGCGGGTGTTCGCCCGCGTAGCGCAGCACCACCACTTCACGGTGCTTCTCCGAGGGCTTCGACACGTGCGCCTCGACGAGGCGGCGGCGCTCTTCGGCGAGAATCAGCTCGTCGGGTTGTGACGGCGTGGGCCCTGGCTCGGGTCGCGTGCGCTCGACGAGCCGGCCCTTTCTCGCCGCGATGTGACAGCGCGACAGCAACACGCGGCGCAGCCAATGGGTGAAGCGCCCACGCGGCTGGTAGCGGTGCCGCGACTGGTACACCTCGAGGAACACGGCCTGGCAGACGTCCTTCGCGGCGGCGACGTCACCCAGGTACTTGGCGGCGATGCGCAGCAGCGCGTGCTGATGGCGCGCGACGAGCGTGTCGAAGGCTGCGCGGTGCTCCCGCGAGAGCGCCATCAACGCGTCGTCTTCGCGGTGCTCCATCGCGAAGAGCGGCACCACGTTCGACTTCGAAGGCGAGGCGCTCATTCGACGACCAGCACCACGTGTTCGCCGCCGTCGACGAGCACCACGTCTCCGTTGTCGAGCGTCGCGACGGCCTTGATGGTGTTGACGGAGCCGGGGAGCGCGCCCGTGCCAACCACCGGCTGTCCCGCCACGCCGACGAGGGGCACCCAGACGCCTCCCTGGTCGAAGAAGAGCTGGTCGCCGTCGGCCGAGAGCGCGTACTGCCGCTCCGCCGTCGCCGAGGCGAGCGTGGTGGTGGCAACCCACGAGGTATCTCCACGCAGCAGCGGGTCGGGCCCCGCCCTGGTCAACTTGCCTGTCGACAGCTCGAGCCGCTGCACTCCGTTGATGGCCGTGGCAAAGGGCATCGTCCTCGGCATCCTCGGGAAGACCGACGTGAGCTCGCCGAAGAGCGCGCCTGCCGGGTCGAGGCCGGCAATCGACATGGCCGGGAGCGCGACGGAGCCCGGCAACAATTCGCCCGTCGCCCCGTCGAGAAACTGCAGCTTGCCCTGCTCCGTGAAGGCGATGCGCCCGTCGTTCATGGCGCCGAGGAAGGTGACGGGGGCTTCTGGCTGGTACGGCAGCGGTTGCCACGCGCCGCCCGTGAGTGGAACGCGCCGCAGCACGAGCAGGTCGGAGTTGGCGAGCCAGAGGTGCGTGTCGTCGACGGTGATGCTGTCGGCGATGAGGTCGCTGGGAATCGAGGTGGTGGTGCCGTCGCGGGCGATGCGCCGCACCGACCTCAGCGAGCCAAGCCAGGTGACGTCCTTGCGGGTCGCCAGCGCGTTCAACGAGACGACGATGCTCGCGCCACCGCCGACGCCATCGACCTCGATGCGGCCCGCGGCGGGCTTGCCGGCCAGCAGCTCTTCGAGGGCGTAGTAGTTCTTGCGAATGGTGTCGGGCGTCAACACGTAGAAGCCCTGAAAGCGGTCTCCTGCTGCCGTGAAGGCCAGCACCGGCCCCGGCGTCGTCCTGGCGTTGAAGTACCGGCCGTCGGGCGGAGCCTCGACGATGCGGCCGTTCGCCTCGAGCAACACCACCGATGGCCCGTCGGTCGCGTCGTCTTGAATGCCGGCCTCGAGGTCGATGAACACCTTGCCGGCCGTCGGCGGCACCACCGTGACGGGCGGCGCGGTCGGCTGGAGCAGGTTCCACGAGTGCACCGCCGTGCCGTGGTGGTCGAGCAGCCAGAGCAGGTCGTCGCGCAGCGAGAGCTTCACGGGGCCGACGAAGCCCTCGGCCGGCGCGGGCAGCTCGACGGTCTGCTGGGTGGCGCGGTTGGTGACGAGCAGCTTCTGCGGCGTGCCGCTGAGCCGAACGAGGCGCGTCTCGTCGCCGGCCAGGGCGCTGATCAGGTCGTTGCACCAGAAGGTCTCGAGCGTGTCTCGGGTGAGCGAGAACTCGCGCGCGCAGTTCTCGTCGATGAACAACAACGTGTCGGCGCGTGAGACGGACAGCTGGGTGAAGCGCTGGGAGTAGACGCTCAGAGGTGGGTTGGGAATGCGCCGCTGGCCGAGGTCGATGACGGTGTCGACGCGGCGGCTGGTGAGGTCGAGGCGACGCAGCCGCTTCTGGTCGCTGAAGTAGAGCCGCCCGCCGGTGAGCGCGAGCCCCTTCGGCTCTGACAGCCGCGCGAGCTGGCCAACGCCGTCGATGGGCCGCTTCGACGCACCGCCGGAGCTCCCTGCGAGCACCGAGAGCATCAGCGGCCGCACCGTGACGGTGACGCGGGTGACGCCGCCGTTGGCCCGCGCCAACACGTGGTACTCGCCGACGGCGAAGGGTGCCCGGTAGCGGCCGGTCTGGTCGATGGTGCCGCCAGCGGCGCCTTCTTCGATGGCCCAGGTGACGTCGGTGTCGGTGCTGGTGAAGCGGTGAATGCGGTCCTGCCCGAGCTCGACCTTCGCGGGGGTCACGCTGGGCCCGGGGACGACGGGGCAGCTCGTACCCTCCCGCACACAGATGGAGACGTTCTCACAGCACGTCCACCCGGTGGTGCAGGGGCAGGCCGCGCCCTCGAGCATCAGGGGCGGAGCACAGGAGGTCGTCAGAAGCAGGCCGAGGAGCAGGGCGCGCATGGGTGTGCCTCCAGTGCACGGGGCCGGAAAAAGGTTCGCATGGTGATCGCTTTTTCCCAATGCCCGACACGGGAGCTTCGAATGAGACACGTCAGCAAGCTCGAACGAATCGCGGCGGCCTCGGTGATGAACCTGGTGGCGGTGGTGCATGGCCATCACGAGCAGACCCGGCAGCTGGCGCGCAATGCGCTGCGGCAGCTGCAGCTGGTGAAAGAGGTCGCGCGGTGGCAGCGGGTGCAGCTCGCCGTCGAGGCGCTGGTGGGCCACGTGCTCGAGTACCTCGACGAGTCGGAGCTGGTGATGCTGGCGCGCATCGAGCGGGTGGCGGCGTCGCCGGGGCTGAGCTTCGGCGCGCTGTCTGCGTACCAGTACACGTTCGGCATCGTGCTGGCCGGGCACGGGTCGCTCCATGCCTTGCGTCGCGAGCTCGAGTGGAGCGTCGACGGGCTGCGGTTGGTGGTGCGCCCCGAAGACGAGACGGCCCTGCGCGCGGTGGAGAGCTTCGTCGCGGCGCTCGTGTCGTGCCTCGACGCCGAGAAGGAGTCGCTGCACCTCGCCCTCGAACCCTTCCTCGCGCGCGTCGAGACCGCGGCCGCGTTCGTCTGATCAGTCACCTCACTCCAGGAGCATCATGTCGACTCGTCTCTCTCGTCGTGCGGCGTTGCGGTGGGTGTCTGCAGGGCTTGGTGCGGTCGCGTTGTCGCGCTGTGGCGTTGGCACCGACTCGACGCTGTCAGACGGCGGAGTCGAAGGCTCGAGCACGAGCTGGGCGAGCGGTGGAACCGCGGTGCTCTCGGGCAAGGACTACGGCAACCCGTTCGCGTCGGGCGCCGGTGCCACCTGCACCGTGTACAAGTCAGCGACCCTCGGCCCCTGTCACGCCACCAGCAGCCTGCTCACCCGAAAGGACATCGCCGAAGGTGTCAGCGGTCTGCCGACGCGGCTCGAGTTCCTGCTCCTCGACTCGAGCTGCAACCCGATTCCCAACGCGACGCTCGAGATCTGGCACTGCTCGACGGCGGGCGTGTACTCGGGCGACATCGACGGCACGAACGACGCGATGTGCACGGGTGGCAACGCGGCTGCGGCTGCGGCGCTCTGGTACCGCGGCATTCAGACGGCTGGCAGTGATGGCCGGGTGACGTTCGATACGAACTTTCCCGGGTGGTACGGCAGCCGGGCGACGCACATCCACTTTCAGGTGTCGCGCGGGTCGACGAAGTCGCTCGTGTCGCAGGTGTTCTTCGACGAGACGCTGAAGAGCGACATCTACAACTCGCAGCCGACGTACGTGGCGACGAGCAAGAGCGGGTACGTGCTCAACGCGAACGACAAGGTGATTCAGGAGGCGGGGCTGACGGTGAACGAGGCGCTGATGCAGACGTCGCGGCAGAGCGACGGAGCGCTGCTCGCGTGGAAGGCCATCGTGGTCGCGTAGTCACGGCCGGCGCGCAGTGTGCTGCTTCGCCAGGTGCTTCGCGACCTCGAGCCATGCCGATGGAATCGCTTCGAAGTGCACCAACTCGAGGTGGTCGACGCTCTTCGCAGGCGCGGCGAAGAGGAGCGGTGGCAACGGCTTGATCAGATCGTGCCGAAGCGTGAGCGACACGTGCAGGCCGTCTTTCCACCACAGGCGAATCGGGCCGTCGGGGTGCGAGTTCGGTAGACGGAAATCGAGCGACAGCTTTCGCGCTCGCACCCAGTCGAGCCATGGCACGAGGTCGATGGTTCGCTGAAAGACGAGCACTGACTCGGTCTTCGGATGCTGCACGAGCAACGCCTCGAGCGTCGAAGGACGGAGCGGCGCTGCATCCATTCGGGCGCGCAGCTCGAGCCGTTTGTGGGCCTTCACGAACTTCGGCGTCCACTCCGTGACGGGATCAGCCGTGGTGACCGTGACCGTCTCAGCGTGCGCACGGAGTGACGCGGTGAGCTGGGGGATCTGATCAGTCAACGCTCCCGCGACATGCAGCGTTGCCGTCGTCACGCGTGGCAGGCCGGCGAGCGCGAGCGGGAGCAGCTCTTTTCCTCCAGCGCCGAGCTCCCACTGCGACGAGTCGCGCGAGAGCGTCACGGCGAACGGAGCGAAGTACCAATACTGGTACGGCCCGCGCTCGACGTGCTGTTCCCCGTGGCTGCGCCTCAGCGTGAGGCGTTCGACTCCGGCGGCCTCGGCCTGCTTCCACAACGCGGCTGCTTCACGGAAGTCGACCCCGCCCGTGAGCTCGAGCGAGGTCGGCCGGTGCGTATCGATGGCGACCGAGAGCGCTGAGGCATCGAAGACGACCCCGGGCTCGGGGCTCAGCACGACGTGTCCTCCCGCGCTCGTCGCCTTCGTCTTCGAGAGCAACGTCGACGACTCGGTCTTCACCTCGAAACGTCTACCGAGCGAGCGGAGCGATTCTTCCGCCGTCAGCGCCTCGGGACCCTTCAACACCACGAGCTCGCACATCGGGCGCTTCACCGTGCGCAGCTCCTTCACGAGCTTCTGCGTCTCGGCGACGTTCGAGAGCGACACTTCGAGCGTGCCGTTGCGAGCGAGCGACAGCGCCGGCAGCGAAATCGTCGCCAGCCGCTTCGACGCGTCGAACACGGGCATGGCTTCGGCCAGCAACGACCCGCGCGAGAGCTGACTCTTCACCTCGACCGACTTCACGCGCTGGCCGGTAGGCGTCGCGAGAAAGCCGATGAGCCCCGAGAAGTCGTCGAGTCTCGTCACCACCACGCGCTCGAGCGAGGTGAGCGCGGTCACCTTCTTCCACGCGCTCTTCGTGCCCTCGGTGATGTTCCCCAGCACGAGTGTCTTCACGGGCAGCGGCTCGGTGCGACGCGCGAGGTCTTTCACGTACGTCGTGCCCACGTGCAGCGTCTCGAGGCGTTCGGCGTGACAGCCGTCGAGTGGAATGACGTCGCTCTCACGGAGCGTGCCCCACTCGAGCTCGGGGCCCCACGTGCGGCTGCGAATGCCCTCGCGGTCGGCGAAGAGCGCCTTGACGGGAAAGCCCTTCTCCCACTCGAGCCTTCCCGAGCCGAAGCAGGCGTGGCGTGCGGAGCCTTTCAGTGCCTCGAGCCCTTCTGTCTCGCCCGCCATCATTCTCGCGATGAGCTCGCCCTGCGGGTGCCCCTGCTCCGAGAGGAAGTCGGCGTAGACCTGCAGGCGCGCGTCGTCGAAGTGTTTCACGACGTCGGAGAGCAAACGTTCACGTGCTTCGGTGCCCGACGACTTCGCGCGCTGGTGCGGCTCGAGCGCCTTCGCGAACACCTCGACGCGAGCGTCCTCCTTCGGCTTCGGAGGACGTGATGACGGCGCGGCGGCGACGATGCGCGTGATGGTGGGGATCTCGTCGGGGCTCAATTGCCCGCGGCGCGAGCCCCGGTGGGCCTGCAGAAACGCGTCGACGTCTTTGCGCCAGGTGAGCACGCGCGGGTCGGGTTGACGGAGCAGCAACTCCACGACGGCGCGAATGAACACCTCGGGGTTCCCGGCGGCGACGTCGAAGGGCGGCGCGCCGCTGAGGGTGATCAGAAAGTCCGTCAGGCGCGGATCAGCCGGAGCTTCGTCGAGCGCTTCGATGTTGGTGCGGCTCTTCACGCTGTTGCCGCCGGACACCACCCGGAGCAACCGCGCCGAGAAGCCGTCACGCTCGGACTCGGGAGTGACCGCTTCGAGCGCGATGATCAACTCGGCGAGCCGGGGCAGAGGAGCGCTCCGCCACCACTCCAGCGCGGCGGTCATCGCCTGAGGCAGGTTGCGGCGGTTCAGCGCATCGATGGCGTCGGTGGCAGACATGAAAAGACCCCGGCGGGCGCGAGGCTCACCGGGGTCCGCACAGCTTCGCAGGAGCCGCCGCTTACGGGCAGGCCTTCGTCGGCTTGTTCTCGCTCATCTTCGACTTCACGAACGCGAACAGGTCGGCGACCTGTGTATCGCTTAGAGTCGGGTTTGGCTGCATGTTACTGCAGTAGGCTTTGCCGCTAGGAGACTGCGCTTGACGTACTGCTTTCGTGAAGTCGGCTTGAGACCAATTCCCGATACCGGCTGTGCCCGAGCCCGAAATATTGGGCCCACTTGCTGTTCCTTCGGCACTCATGCCGTGGCAGCTGGAACAGCCTTTGTTGGCATAAATAGCCTGACCATTCACAGCATTGCCGAGTCCAGCGTCAGGTGCTGACCCTGACCCGCACGACGTAGCAACCAACAACAAGATGAGAGCTGATTGTGTTCTCATGGCAAGAAGGCAGCAAGATTTTGGCAGTGGAGTGTAGTGGACCAATACTCCTTCGGAATGCTCTGACCCTCAGCATCAACACAACTCATTGCTATCGCTCCGCTTCCGGCCAAGGACAGAGTCTCAACCGGGCTGACTGTTTGGTCCACTAGTTCTCCAGTGAGTTCAAATCCTGAATTCGAGTTCCCGATAGCCAAGGCGGCGGATGTGATGAAGCCCGAACCCGCCCGGTTTCCTCCCTCAGCAGATGAAAACGTGCCGAGAGTCGCTCCACTCCCAGGCTGGTACTGATAGTTTGCAACGAGCCTCATTCTGGTAACTTCTGCGGCGTTGAATGGAATCACCATTCGCGTTCCGCGTAGCGACGAATCGAACCTGAATTCGTAGCCTTCCGGAAGGCGAATGAAGTCAGCCTGACCCGAGGACTGCACGATAGTGGCTCTCTTGAGTTTGAACGAGAGCGAAGCGGAGATTTCGGGCAGGATCGGTAGGATCGACTGCTCTGCTTGGTGGGTATCTGTACAGCCAAGAATCAGCATTGCGAATGTTAGAGAAATTCTCACTTTAGTCCACCTTGAATGTGATGTCTGTCCAAACGGTATTGTCAAAGGGATCCCATTCCTCAAATGTCTTGTCCGGGTTAAGGACCAATTTCAATCGAAGAGTCGAGCCCTTGGGTGTGCCGACTGGCAGGGGAATGGCAAATGTCGTCCCGACCCCGTTGTAATTGCCTGTTGGAAGCGGTCCCTGGCCAGGGAGAACTATTTCTTGGTCGCTCCCGGGATACTCTGTGCCGGTCGGGTCCTTTGTCGCAGGAATCTCGTCAACAACCAGAACAGGTCGAATCCAAATCTTGTGGGCAACGTCTCGAGGAATAGGTGCGCCATTCACAACAAGGGTAAATCGGACGATTCCAGTAACAGTGATCGGCAGTTGGTTGGCGGGAACCGATTTCATAGAAACATCTGGGCGTGCACGCCATGCTTGAGCGTTCGTTGGCTGCAGCGGGCACACTTGTTGGTTGCATCCCTGCGGAATGATGAGGCGGTCTAGTTTTGTGATCTGATAGTAGGTCGGAAAGCCAGCTACATTCAGCTTCATCGACGCGATCTCGGACGTCGAGAACATGCCGCCAACCATGCTTCCGTCTGGAGTCGGATTTACTGTCGAAAAATACTGCCTTGAGCAGGGTGCATCGGTAGTGAAGGCGACGCCGCTAGGGCTCATATTTGTCAGTGCTGTCGTCAGAGGATCGCGGCCCGCAACACTCAGCTTCTCCACCTCGGGTGTGTGTCCAATCCCCTTTAGGTGCGCCAGCTCATGTTGGTAGACCATCATTCTGCGAGCGTTCAACTTCACCTGTGGCCTGCCGATGGCGCAGGCGCCGTAGTCAACTCCACTTCCGTTAGACACATCATCGTGAATCGAGATGTCGAATGCGGGCAATTCAGCTGTTCCTTCGGCTACGCCCTCTTTGCCGACGTCGCAGGACGTTGACGAGCAGAGTTCTGGAATCGTTGGACTTCCGCCAGTGACAACCTTTAGCTGAGGCTGATTGAAGACTGTGAAGAGTACGTCGGTGCTGCAGGTGGTGGTGTTGAGGTAGTGGACATTCGTTCGACCGGCGCGATTCCCAAAGATTGTCCAAATCGCGAAGGCTTCTGGTGCTCGCAATGGCGTAAGGGTGAATGCAGGGCCATCAACGAGCCCAGTGCAAACTTGAACCAACCCAACGTCAGAGCCGAGTGGTCCCCAGTTGGAGTTTCTCGGAGCTAGCACAGGTGTTTGGCCTAGAATCATTAGGGCGACTAGTGTGTTCATCTGCAACCTCCTTGTTGCATTCGTAGGCTACTGGCATGAGGTCGCGAACTCAAACTGAGATTGAGATCACGACCTTCCCACGCGCGCGTTTGGTCTCGATGTGCCCCTGACCCGCTGCCGTCTCGGCGAGCGGCACGACCCGATCGATGACCGCGCGCAAGCTTCCCGCCGCCACGAGCTTCGAGAGCACTTCGAGGTCGGCGCGGTTCGACTTCACCACGACGAGCCGCGCCTTCTTGAAGGGCAGCCACCGCGTGCGCAGGTCGTCGAACACGTTTCGTGGAGACGGCACGGTCGTCACGTACACGCCGTGCTTCGCGAGCGCCGGCGACGCCTTCGAGAAGCGCTGGTTGCCGAACACGTCGAACACGCACGCCCACTCGCGGCCGCGCTCGAGCCCGGTCGACTTCGTGTAGTCGAGCGTCTCGTCAGCGCCGAGGCCCCGCACGAAGTCGAGGTTCTTCTCGCTGCTCGTGGTGGTGACGGTGGCTCCGAGCGCTTTGGCGATTTGCACCGCCATGACGCCGACACCACCCGACGCTCCGTGAATCAGCACGCGCGAACCCGTCGTCACCTTGCCGAGGTCTCGCAACGCCTGCAGCGCCGTGAGTGAGGTGAGCGGCAGCGCGGCGGCTTCTTCGAACGAGAGTGAGGCCGGCTTCGTCGCCAGCTCGTCTTCGTTCGCGACCGCGAGCTCGGCCACGGTGGATCCGGTGAAGCCGTTCTTCATGCCGAACACGTTGTCGCCCACCTTGAAGTGCGTGACGTTCGCGCCGACCGCCTCGACGACGCCGGCCAGGTCGTAGCCGAGCAGCTTGGGAAACGTGCCGCCCGAGGCGGCCTTGAACTTCCCTTTGCGGATCAACGAGTCCTTCGGGTTCAGCGACGCGGCGCGCACGCGCACGAGCACTTCGTTGGCGTTCGGCACCGGCGCAGGCATCAGGCGCAGCTCGAGATTTTCGGGAGCGCCGTACCGGTCGTAGACGATGGCTCGCATGGGCAACCGTGCGTAACGGCGACGCTTTCGGGGCTCAAGCCGGCGTGTGAGGAAATTCCTGCACACACGAAAAGACACCCGGGTCTCATCTCCGTTCCGGGGGGGGCCACTCCGGAAACCAGCAACCACCAATCACGGCCGCCGCGAGCGGCCTTTTCCTGGAGTGACCAGATGGGCGTTCTCATTCTTCTCGTTGGACTTGCAGTTCTCGGCTTCGGCCTCTTTCAGCACACGAAGGGCAAGCGCATTCTCGCGGCGCCCTTCAAGAAGACGGGCGAGCTGAAGGCCAACCCGACGTCGACCGACCCCAAGGGCGCGATGTCGACCGAAGGCAAGGTTGTTCCTCCCGCGCAGCAGCTGCTCTCGCCGTGCACCAAGCAGCCGTGCCTCGCGTACGAAGTGAAGATCGAGCGCCTCTGGGAGAAGGTCGAGACCACCCAGGACGGCACCAAGACGGTCAAGGGCAGCGACACGCTCGACACGCTCAAGGGCGGCGCGGTGTTCGGCGTCGATGACGGCTCGGGCGCGTTCAACGTCGACGTCAGCAAGGGCGCCGACTTCGACAACTACAAGGACGGCTTCAAGAAGGAGCTCAACGGCCGCGGCTGGGCGTCGCAGATTCAGTTCGGCGAGCTCAACTACGACGTGCCGGTGATCAGCGACTCCGAGAAGTACACCATCGGCTTCAAGGCCACCGAGAAGTACGTGCCGGTCGAGGGCAACCTGTTCGTGCTCGGCAAGCTCGAGGGCGCGTCGTTGGTGAAGCCGTCGTGGCGCTCGCTCATGGTCAGCTCGAAGGGCCGTGAAGGGCTGCTCGGCAGCATTCAGAAGAAGAAGAAGTTCTCGTTCATCGGCGGCGGCATCACCGCGGTGCTCTCGATTCCCGCGATGATCTTCGGGCCCACCATCGACACCAGCGGCCCCTCGATGTTCTGCGAGTCGGCGCTGACCGACGTGCGCGCCAAGTGCAGCGACACCGTGTCGAGCAAGTCGGGTGAGAAGTACACGTGGACGGTGACGAAGCCCGGCGAGTACCAGCTGACGGTGTTCGCGCCGAAGAAGAAGGTGGCCTTCGACCCCGAGCTGATCATCGAGAACGCGGCCGGCGAAGTGCTCGCCGACACCGAGGGTGGCGTCGGTGGCGACGCGGTGGCCAAGCTGCACGTCGAGGCCGGCACGTACAACGTGACCGTGAAGCCGGGCGACGACTACATGGTCAAGGGCGGCTTCTCGTACGACATGGAGATCTCCGGTGGTCCTGCGGCGGCTCCGGCCGGTGCGCCGGTCGCGAAGGCCGACGGCGAAGCGGCTCCTTCGGCGGCGCCCGAGGCCGGTGGCGAGCTGACCGAGCAGATCTCGATGCTCAACGAGCTGTGCCCCGACACGTTCTGCGAGGGTGAGTACAACTACAACTTCAAGAAGCTCGAGTGCCCCGAGGCGACGAAGTGCGTGCTCTCGTTCGACGCGAAGGACGCCAAGGGCAAGTCGTTCGCCGCGCAGGTTCCGGTGGTCGGCTTCAAGGCGCTCAACGACGAAGAGGCGACGTTCGTGGGCGCGGTCAGCGAGTCGCTCATCAAGTGGGAGTCGCTGCCGACGAACATGAAGACGGTCGCGATGGCGGCTCCGGCGAAGGCGCCTGCCAAGCCGGCCGCGAAGCCCGCGAAGAAGAAGTGATTCGACGGATCCCTGGGAGGGGATGAAGTCAGGAGGCGCCGGCGCTCTTCGGAGCTCCGGCGCCTTCTCTTTTTCGGCGTGGCCTTCGCGAGCGCAGTCGGCACACTCCAGCCATGACCGCGCTCCTGATGATGCTGCTGGCTGGCGAGCCCGTCGACCTCTCGGCCGCCGAGCGGAAGCAGGCCATCGAGACCTTCAAGGTGCGAGGCGAGTGGATTCACCCCGCCGTCATTCAGGAGTTCCTGCCGTGGCTCTCTGATCATGAGCGCCCCATCGTGCGCTCGATGGACGTGGCCGCCGCGCTCGAGACCAACCGCTACTTCGACGAGGTGAAGTCGGGCCCGACCGGGGCGAGGGTGGAGCGGGGCGAGGAGGGCTTCATCGCCTACGAGTGGCTCGGGCGTACCCAGAGCGGACTTCACGTGGTGGTGAGCAGACTCGCGACCGGCGGCAGCGGTGTCTTCACCTCGCTCGGCGTCTTCAAGCTCACCGACGCCGAGAGTCTCGCCGCTGACGGCAAACCCTATCGCTCACTCGTCTTGTCCATCGTTCGGAGCGTTTCGCTCGGTGACCGCGTGACGCCGAAGCTGAACATCAAGGGCAACGTGGTGAGTGGCACCGTGGAGTGCACGTTGCCTTCCTGCACGTCGACCACGCTGCGCGTGTCGCTCTGATCAGGGCGCCGGTCTGAAGCGGAGCGCAGTCCACACGGCGTCGACCGAGACCTGCGTCACCGGCCGCAACCCGCGCGCCTCGACTCCACGCCACCCGTCGTCGCGCGTGAGGTCGGTCGGCAGGCCCGACGTCGTCTTCGGGTACGCGAACCACAGCGCTCCAGAGGCGAGCCGCTCGACCTTCGGCAGCACCCGCGCGAGCGCCCGGCGATTCATGACGAAGACGAGCGCGCCGTCGCGACCGTGCTTCACCGAGGGCACGCCGAGCGAGAAGCCCTTCGGCGCGTCGACGACCGACACCTGCAGCCCCGGCTTGAACCCGAGCCTGGCCGCGAGCGGCTTCGTGCTCGGTGCGGGCTTCTTCGGCCGGCCCGTCGACGTCAGCATGGCGAGCGTCTTCTCCACCCGTCGCGCGATGGTCTCGGGCTTCTTCGCCTGCAGAATCGCCTCGGCGTGCTCCTTCTGATGTGACGGCGCCAGCTTCGCCCACGCCTGTTTCGCCGCTGCGTTCGTTCGAAACGCCTTCGCGAGCTCGGGTGGTGGCTCCACCGCTCGCGAGCCTACGTCGATCTCGAGCGTCAGCGTGACCTGGTCGCCCACCGAGACGCCTGCCGCCTTCGCGTTCGCCGCGCTGAACCCGAGCACGTGCACCCCACCCATCGGCGCGAGCGACATGCGCAAGACGCGCTTCCCGAGTCGCACCACGACCGGAACCCGCCCTCGTGTACCGAAGAACGTCACCGCCTCGGGTACCTCGAGGTACGGAATCGTCTGCGAAGGACCGGCCCCACCAGGCGTCGCGGTCACGCGGAGCTTCTTCATCACGGCACCTCGATGATCAGCGTCGCCGTCTGCGTTTCGGCGGCTTCTTCTTCACGACGGGCTTCTTCACGCCTGCGTCGACGACGGGCGCGCCTGCGTCTTCGGGCTCTTCGACGACACCGGCGTCTTCGTCTTCTTCCTCTTCACCCGCGTCGTCTTCTTCCGCGACCACCACGACCGGGGGTGGAGCTCCCGCGTCTTCTTCTTCGATGGCGATGGGCGTCACCTTCGCCACGGTTGGTGTCGAGCTCGCGGCCTGGAGCTTCCACACCACCGCAGCGAACACGCCCGCGACGACGACGAGCAACGCCGCGATGAGCTGGCGTGAGCCCGAGGAGCGCGGCTTCACGTCGGTGATGCTGGGTGAGGCGACCTCGCGAGACGAAACGCCAGACAGCTCAGACACGGTGCCCGACGTGGGCGCGCGCTTCACCGACGTCGGCGGTCCGTCGTCCTCACCCAGCGCAGGCGCGTCGTGCTCGGCGCTCGGAGCGGGCGGGTCGGCCTCTTCGGCGTCGACGTCGGGCAGCTCGCCAGTCGTCGCCGCGGCGGGAATGCGCTTCACGGCGGTAGGTGGCCCATCATCGTCACCCAGCGCGGGCACCTCATGTTCGGCGCTCGGGGCAGGTGGGTCGTCGGTCTCGTCGGTGGCGGCTGGTGTCCCGAGCGGCGGCGTCGGAACCCGCGTCTGCCCCTGCGCCCACTCGAGCTTCGCGTACGAGACGTTCGTCGCGGGCGGCGGCACGGCGCGCGGCCCGGTGGGCACCTCGTTCTCGCGCGTGTCCATCACCGGCGGAGCGACGATGCGCGGCTGGGTCTCCATCGGAATCGGCGCGGGCGGTCGTGATGGAGCGGACGCCCTGGGCGGGGCATCGGTGGGCGGAGGCGCGTTCATCACGCCAGAGCCGCGCGCTGTCATCGGAGGCACCGACGCGCGTGGAACCGTCTCGGAGGGCGGCGGCGCGCTCATCACGCCTGAGCCGCGCGCTGTCATCGGGGGCACCGACGCGCGTGGAACCGTCTCGGAGGGCGGCGGCGCGCTCATCACCCCAGACCCGCGCGCTGTCATCGGGGGCACCGACGCACGCGGAATCGTCGCGGCGGGCGGAGCGGCATTCATCAGCGCGGGGTTGGGAATGCCGGGCTGGGTCGACAGCGGAATCGCGGGCTGCGGCTGGGTGTCGGCGGGCCCTGCGACGGCAGCGAAGGCATCGGCAGGTGGTGTTCCCGGCTGCGTGCCGGAGGGAACTCGCACCGGCTCGAGACCGGGCATCGTCTCGCTCGTCCCAGGCGAGAAGTGCTGGCCCGTCGGCACGTCGTCGATGCCTGGCGCGGGACCGGGGTCGACATCGGGCACCGGTGGGCCAGGCCGCTGCACGGTCTTCGAGAGAAACGACTGCACCTGCGTCTTCGTGAAGAGCGCGTCACCCAGCACGGCTTCGAGCTCGTCTGAGAGCAGCTCGAGGTCGGGTTGGCGCTGCTCGATGCTGCGCGAGATGGCGCGCGAGACGATGTCGTCGATGGCCGGCGTGCACTCGTCGTGCAGCTGCGACGGCGGAGGCAGCTGCAGGCCCTCGGTGATGGCGTCGGCGTAGGTGCCTCCGAAGCCGGTGAGCGTCGCGTGCAGCACGGCGCCGAGCGCGAAGACGTCGTTCACGAAGCTGGGAGCGCCCGCCGCCGTGAAGCGCCCCGGCCGCGGACAACCGAAGTCCATCACGAGCACGTCGCCGTCGACGGTCACCAACAACGAGCCGTCAGACAGCCCACCGTGCGGCCGCGCCGGCGTGATGGCGACGAGCGTGCGCGCGGCGTCGACGATGACGCGCACGACGAACCCGAGCGGAATCGGAACCCCCGAGTCCTGCAGACGCTCGACGAGGTCTTGCAGCGAGTCGGCTTGAACGAGACTCCACACGCCGTAGCGGCGGCCTTCGACTTCGACGACCTCTCGCAGCGTGACGACACCGGGAATCGCGTACCCGGCTGGCGTGGGCATCACGCCCTCGGGCACCTCACGGAGAATGGCTTCTCGCCCATCGTCATGCCGCGCACGCCACGTGCGCGACGAGAGGACGCCCTCGGGCAACATGCTGAGGCGGTGCCAGGCCACGCGGGCGGGACTGTACGGGTCCACCACCCGCGTCCCAAGCAAACATCACGGCGTGGTGTGTCTCGAAGAGCACAGCCCTCAGAAGCTGACGTCGAGCTGGAAGTCTCCGCGCGAGGCGAGCTCTCCATCGACGACGAGGTACGCGGTCTGTCCTGCCATCACCGTGAACGTCACGTCTTCTGGCTCGCCGACGCCGTTGAGAATCGTTCCGGCGAGACAGGCTCCAGCGCCGCAGGCGACCTGCACATAGAGCATCGGGTCGAACCGAATCACGCCACCGTCGGCCAGCACGTGGTCGAGCGGTGTCACGACGACTCGGTACGTTCGCGTCACGGTTGGCGAGACGAGGTACGCCACCTCACGCCCTGACGCGTTGCCCCCCGAAGGACAGCCAGTGCCCGCGACGCTGTAGTCGTCGGTCGCCATGAACGTGCTGCCGAGGAACGAGCCGCCCGCGGTCACGTCGGGCGCCGAGGCACCGCAGAGGTCGGCACCGTTCAACGCGACCACGCCGCCGTCCTGAACCGTCGTGCCGCCAGCTGCGCCACCGCCGCTCGCTGATCCACCGGCCGAGGCCGCTCCACCTGCAGCCGCAGACCCACCCGCCGAGGCTCGTCCACCTGCCGTCGCTGATCCACCGGCGACGACTGACCCACCTGCCGAGCCGCCAGCCGCTCCACCCGCCGACGCCGACCCGCCTGCGCGCGCAGAGCCACCCGCGGTCACGCCTGCATCCGAGAACGTCACGGTCGAGCTGCCACACGCGACGAACCAGCACCCGATGATCAACGCCACTCGTCTCACGTCGTCACTCCTCGGCCTGCCGAACCTGACAATCGGGGAAGTACCGCAACAGCAGCTTCTTCGAGTCCCAGCCCTTTGCGGCAAGCGAGCGCGCTCCGTATTGGCAGAGGCCCACGCCGTGACCGAGGCCCTTCCCTCGGAAGGTGATGGTGCTCTCGACCTCTTCGGCCGTCACCTTCAGGCTCTTCAAACTCTGCCATCCGAAGGCGCGGCCAATGCGTGACGAGAACTCGCCACCCTCCATGCGCTTGCCGAACGTCGTCACCTCGAGCACGCGCCCGGCCTTGTCGCGCGAGAGCGGCACGAAGGCATCGCCCTCGGGCTTCAGCCCAAGGGCCTTCGCGAGCTCGACGCGGTCGGCCTGCCAGCTCCACTCGAACTCCGGAGCCTCACGGCACGCAGCGCCATCTTTCATCGTGTCGTCGACGCCGGGCCCTGCCCCCACCTCGTGAAAGACGTCTTGCGCGGCGCTGGTGCGCCCACCACACGAGGAGTGGAAGAACGCCGGCTTCAGCGCGATGCCGCCGACGAGCAGCACCTGGCCCTTCGTCTTCGTCACTGCCGCTTCGGCCGCCTTCACGTCGTTCTCGAGCCCGCGGTACCACTGGCAATGCGTGAGGTCGCAGAGGTGATAGCCCGCGCGCTCGTGTCGCTGCCGGCCGCTCAACGCGAACGTGCGCGAGACGATGGCCTGGGCCTCGAGCGCAGCCGGTGGACTCCCCGATGCTTCGGCGTTCACCACCGATGGCAGGTACGCCTCGACGTCGACGGTGTTGATCAACCGCAGCACGCCGTTCTCGACGGTCACCGAGAGCACGCCGGGGTAGCGACGCGTCAGCGCGCCATTCGCCACCGTCGACACACCTTCGAAGCGAACGACTGCACACGGCTTCGCACGACCCTTCACGGCCACGCTCGTCACCGAGACCGAGAGCTCGAGCGAGCCGGTGAGCGCGTCTCCATCACAGCGCGCCCGCTCGGCCGTCACGGTCAGCGTCACCGGCTTCTCACGCTCCAGAACCCGCACGTCGAGCGGAGCGGAGGTGAGCACCGTCAGCAGCAGTGTGGAGATCATCGCGTCTCCCGCCATGATGTGGAGTTCATCGGAGCACCGGCCTTTTCGGTTCGCGCAGTCTTCGGGAGTGCGTCCCCCCGGCCTTGATCGACGTCCGTCGCATGATCAGAACGCCGTCGGCTCGGTCGCGTCGCGCAGCACGTAGTCGGTACTCGCGCCGGTCGTGCCCTGCGAGATCTCACCTTTGGCGTTCACCGTCGCCTGCGGCAGGTACTGAGCGCGCGTGAGCTTTCCACCGAGGCTGATCCGCTTCGTGCGCAGCGTGTCGGGCCACGAGTCCTTCTTCGCCACGTAGACAGGCGTTCCGTCGACGAGCACCACCGCGCCGCCTTTCGCGTTCTCGGCGGTGCCCACGAGTCGAACCGTCTGATCAATCAGCGCCGACAGGTCCCGCTTCACCTCGATGGGCTTTGCCGGCGAGGCGAGATGAGGTGCCATCAGTGACTGTGACGCGGCGGAGTAGCTTTGCAGGGTGCCATCGACGCGCACGAACTTCCCGAGCAGCAGCTCGAAGCCCGCGGGTGGTGCGTCGGAGGTGAGCCACACGGCCGTGCCGTCGTCGAGCAACAGTGCGGTCCCGATGGCTCCTTTTCTGCCCAGCGACCTGCGCTCGAGAGTGCCGCTGATCGACACCTGCGCAGGCCCCGTCTTCAGCTGCGCCTCGACCATTGGGCCGGTGGTGAGCATGCGTGGGTCTCCGTTGAGCACCGCGGCGACGAGCAGCGTGAGCATGACCGGCTTCTTACTCCCTCAGCAGGCGGTCGCGTCGGTGGCGTCGTCGAGCGCCCAGCCGTTCGTGTGTCGGCGGAGCGTTCCTCCCAAGGAGACGCGCTTGCCCACCAGCGCCTCGGGCCACTTCGCTGCGTCGAGGGAGATGACCTGCTGCTCGACCATGAGCGTGCGGCCTGACGGCGCGTTCTGAGCGAGGCCGGCGAGGCGAAGCGTCTTTCCTTCCAGCGCGGCGAGCTCACGCTTCTCTTCGGTGGGCGCTCCGAACGAGAGCAGGTGTGGCGCGACGAGCGACTGCTCGATCGTCGACCTCGTCATCGCGAGCAGGCCTTCGACGCGAAGGAATCTTCCCAGCAGCGGCTCCCAGCCCCCGGGTGGAGCGCCGTAGCTGACCCACACCATTTCTCCGTCATCGGTGACGACGGCCGTGCCCAGCCACGCCTTTGAGACGCGCTCGAGCGTTCCTCTCACGATGGCGCGACCAGCGTCGGCCTTCAGGTGCGCGGCGAGCTCGGCCTCGGTCGAGAGCGTCTGCATCGTTCACGGCGTGGCAGGTGCGGTCGCTGGGGCGCTGCCGAACACCGTTGCCTGGAACGGGTGGCGGCCGATGGCGAACGTTCCACCCGTCATCAGGAGCAGCGCGACGACGATGCCGATGAGCGGCAGCTTGTACCCGGGCGCCGTGGACTTGCGGTTTCTGATCAGCAACACCTGCAGCGTGACGGCGGCGGCGAGCATCATCACGATGTGGCCGATGAGGCGCGGGTAATAGAAGCCCATGGCGACCATCGCGAGCCCGAGCGTTGCCTGCAGGTGTGTGAGCCCCGCGAAGATGGTGACGAAGATCTGCGACGTCTTCGAGTACGGGCGCTTCTGGGTCAGGCCGAGCGTGAAGAAGACGAGGCACGCGAGGCCGAGGCCGAGCACGAGGTACCGCAGAGCAGAGTGGGCGTGGAGCATGCGCGACGACTAGCGACGAGTCGCCGCGTGTTCACCTGTTTTCGGCGAGGTGCGGCTGGAGCAGCGTTCCACCGCGCTGTGAGGCCTCGAGCGTTCCACACGCCGCGCCGATGTCTTTGCCACCCGAGTAGCGCCGCGCGATGGGTGACTCGAGCACCTGCAGATGATCGCGGAAGCGTTTGAGCTCGGCCTCGTCGGGCGGCAGGTATTTTCCCGTCGGGTCGGTCACGTCGATGAGGTCGATCTTCACGGGAATGCCGGCGAAGACCTCTTTGAGCGCGAGCGCGTCTTCGAGGCCGGTGTTGAAGCCGGCGATGCAGACGTACGCGAGCATCACGCGCTCTTTCTTGCGGGCGAGCGAGTACTGGCGAATCTGCTCCACGAGCGTGGGCAACGGGTGCGTGTTCTCGACGGGCAGCACCTTGAGGCGCTTCTCGGGAATGGCCGAGGTGATGGAGAACGCGAGGCGGTAGGGCAGGTCGTCGGCGATGTACTTCTTGATGCCCGGCACCCAGCCCGCGGTCGAGAAGGTGATGGAGCGGCCCGAGATGGCGCAGCCCGCCGGGTGACACATGATGCGCGCGGCCCGCGTGGTGTTCGCGTAGTTGAGCAGCGGCTCGCCCATGCCCATGAAGACGACGCCGCGCACCGGGCGGTCGGCCTCGTTCACGATGTGGAGAACCTGATCGACGATCTCCCAAGTCTCGAGGTTGCGCGAGAAGCCCATCTTGCCCGTCATGCAGAAGTCGCACGCGAGCGCGCAGCCGACTTGAGACGAGATGCAGACGACGTAGTGCGTGTCGAAGAGGGGAATGCGCACGGCCTCGATGCGGCCGCCGAGGGGAGACGCGAAGAGGTACTTCACGAAGCCGTCGTCGGCGCGGCGGCGCTCCACGAGCTCGAGCGAGGGGAGCGTGCCGTTCGCCTGGACCCAGTCGCGCACCGCGGCCGGCACCTGGCGGGTGTTGCGCACGTCGGCCATGGACTGGGCGCGGTGCGCGAAGACCGAGGCGAAGAGCTTGAGCGCGGCGGTGCGCGTGGCTCCCAGTGGCGTGAGCAGCGCGAGGAGTTCGTCGAAGTCGTGGTTCTTCAGGTTGAGCTGCGGGGGCGACACGCGCGCGGCCGTAGCACGGGGGCGGAAGAGG
Source organism: Archangiaceae bacterium (assembly GCA_016879935.1). Taxonomy (GTDB): domain Bacteria; phylum Myxococcota; class Myxococcia; order Myxococcales; family Myxococcaceae; genus Xiheimicrobium. The sequence goes on from JAACJQ010000395.1 coordinate 21,169, forward strand.
GCGACAGTGGGTGCCAGCTGTCAGCGGTGAGAGACGGGTATTTCAGTGATGGCGGTTGAAACCCGAGTCGCTCTCGACCTAGACGCCCGGCAGGCCTGTAGCAGCAGTTTCTCTCTGGGGAGCAGACAACACATGATTCGTTCATCACGGTATCTCGTCGCGTGCGCGGCGATGGCGTTTGCCATCGGCTGTGGACCCGCGAACAACAAGCCTGACGCGGGTAGCACTGGCGGCGGCTCTTCGAACACGGGCGGTGGCTTCGGCACGGGTGGCGGGTTCGTCACGGCCGGTGGCACGACGGCGGGTGGAGCGGCGGCTGGCGGTCGTGCAGGTGGCGCGGCGGCTGGTGGTTCGGCGGCTGGTGGTTCGGCGGC
>JAACJQ010000396.1 GCA_016879935.1 Archangiaceae bacterium
CCGGGCGTTGGTGCGCGAGGCGGTGACGGGCGCGAACCCCGGGCTGCTCCGCCGCGCGGTCGAGTTGTGGTTCTTCGATGCGTCGGCGCTCGCGTTGAAAGACGGGTATCGATCGTTCGCGGTGCAGGTCGGGCCTGTGCAGTCATTGAACGTGGCTGACGTGTCGGCGCTTCGGCCGGGCGACTTCATGGTGACGGCGAATGGGCTGCACACGATGGCGTACGCAGGGCAGGGCGAGTGGATCGAAGCGGACCCGGGCGAGGAGCGCGTCATCAGTGTCACGCCTCCGACGAAGAACCCGTGGTTCGGCGAGCCGGCGGTGTTGATGCGGTGGAGTCTGTTCGCATCCTCCCGATGACCGACGGACAGGTGGCCGACGGTTCGATGTCCGACGGAGCTTCGGCCGATGTTCGGCGTGCGCGGTGCTGGCGATAACTCCGCATGTGGCGCCGCGAGTTCGCGACGCACGGAACCGGAGCATCACCATGAAGACGCCCAGCAAGAAGCAGCTGCACTCGAAGCGCCGCGGTCAGGGCATGACGGAGTACATCATCATCGTCGCGCTGATCGCGATCGCGGCCATCGGTGTGATCACGTTGTTCGGTGACAATATTCGCAAGCTGTTCGGTGCTGCTGCCGATGGAGTCGCTGGTGAGGAGTCGGTGACTCCGGCGACGAAGACCTTCAAGGCTGCGGGCGTCGACACCAAGAAGACCCTGTCGACGTTCGGTGAGAAGAACAACGCGAACTACTGATCCAGGAGCCTCGTGAGCAGGACCTGTTCGGGCGTTCGTGTCGGTGACTCGCGGGCGTGGAGCCCGCCGTCCAATTCGTAACAACGCGCGATGGTTGGTTCGGCGTCGGTAGTGAACCAGTAGCGGTCCTGCGGCCATTCCTGCAGGAACCAGTCGACCTCGCCGAGTTCGTCTGGTGGCTCGGGCGGACCGGCGTCGGCGCCGAAATAGAGCGAGTGCTCGGAGTCGTCTGCGTCAGGGTGAAACCAGAGCGCGGTAAGCGGAGCGTCGTCGCTCGCAGCCCACTCGATCGCGGCGCCACCTTTCACGCGAACGCGGAAGCCGCCCTCGGTGGGGCTGTCGATCGATTCCACCTTCGCGAGGATGGCGTCGAGCTCGCGACCTGCGGGAAGGGCGTCGCCAACGAACGCTCTCAGTGCCGCAGGCGCATGGGGCGCATTGGCCAACGCTCGATGCCGAGCGAGTCGTCGAGTCGCGGCGTCTGCTGCACGTTGTCTGGCCTCGCGTTTGGCGCGCGTCTCCGCCGATTCCGTCCACCCTGCTGCGAGCAAATCCTGGGTAAGCCGCTCGAGTTCAGCCTGTGCGGCCGCGTCGTCGAAGCACCCGTGCTCTGTCTCGGTGCCGTCGGCCTGTTTCACGAACACGACCCGCCCGATACGCTGCAGCTCGGTAGAGGCGCCGTTCATGGTCAGTGTGATCTTCAAGCACTCCCCCTGGGCCACGAAGCGATCGAGGACCTTTGCATGAGCGGACGGTGCCTGTGAGTGGTCGGCTTAACACTGGGCTTGTCCTCGGCTTGCCGCTTCTGGCTGCAGTGGTCGTCGGGACGCCAGTGGCTGGAGGAGTGACCGACGGTGGCGTTTCTCGGTCTGTGTCTGGTCGCTGCCAACACGTACGAGGTGATCCCTATCGCAGATCAATGCGAGCTCATGTTCTGGTGAAGTATGGGCTCGAGTTCGAGAGATGCGCGTTGCCGGATTCACCAGTGCTTCAGTTTGAAGTCGGGGTTGGTGGTCAGTCGAGTGTGCGCTTCGATTTCGGAACCAAGGAACAGCGGCAATGCGTTCGAGCTGTGCTGAACGGGATCGTTCTGCCCGCCGGAATACGGCGAGCATTTGAGTTCCGGTTCGACGGGAAGCCCAGCCTGCACGACCCGCTGACCCTCGCCGACATCGCCGATGCAGGAGGAAGGGCGCGGTTTGGACGATGTGTCGATGATGGGCAGTGCTGGCCCGGAGGTGTGTGTTCTTGCGGCTCAGAACATTGCTCTGCCATTCCTGACAGTCCCTCAGCGAGTGACGCCCGAGGTGTCTGCATCTCTTTCGATGCGCTTGCCTGCGTTCAGGAGTTCAATCGGCAAGCTGTTGAGCGCAGGGAGTAGGGCCCGAATTGTAACAACCGCCGGCCCGCTGCCTCCAAGGAACGCCGAACTTCCTCGGCCTTTGGAGCAGACATGGATCTCTCGAATCGGGTTGCAGTGGTGACTGGCAGTTCCAGTGGCATCGGGCTGGCTTCGGCCGAACTCTTTCGCAAAGAAGGCGCGGTTGTCGTCGGAGTTGCGCGGCACGCGACCCCAGAGGCTCGTGCGGCCGTGGGGCCCCAGGGGCGCTTCATCGAAGCCGACGTGAGCGCCACCGGCGCGCTCCCAGCCCTGTTCGCCGAGGTCGAACGCTCGCTCGGAAAGATCGACGTGCTCCTGGTGAACGCGGCAGTGGTGAAGCTCACACCGCTCTCCGAGACGACGCCCGAGCTGTTCGACGAGGTCGTTGCCACCAACCTTCGAGGGGCGTTCTTCACGCTGCGCGCTGCGATTCCTCACCTGAAGGACGGGGCTTCGGTCATCTTCACGACGTCGTATCTCAACCGCATCGGCTTCCCTGGCGCGAGCGTCGTGAGCATGACGAAGGCAGGGCTGCGGGCGCTGGTCCGCGTCGCCGCGGCCGAGCTGGGTTCCCGGAGTATTCGCGTCAACGCGCTCTGCCCCGGCGCCATCGCGACTCCGCTGTGGTCGAAGCTGGGTCTCCCCGCAGACGTGCTCGAGTCGGCTGGTGCTGAGATCACCCGGCAGATTCCACTCGGGCGCTGGGGCTCGGCCGCCGAGGTTGCTCGGGCCGCGCTGTTTCTTGCCTCTGCGTCGTCGGCCTACGTCAATGGTATCGAGCTCGGAATCGACGGAGGCCTCCGCCAGGTATGACGCTCATTCAGAGGTCCGACACCGAGTTGATCGACGCGGCGCTCGGCGGCGATCGCCGCTCGCTCAGCACGCTCATCGAGCGCTACACCCCGTTCGTCTTCAACCTCGCGCTGAAGATGTTCGCGCGCCGGAGCGAAGCAGAGGACATCACCCAGGCGGTGTTCACCGTGGTGATCACGTCACTGCGTACCTTTCGTCGCGAGTCGGCCTTCTCGACGTGGCTCTACCGAATTGCGGTCAACCAATGCCTCTCGACCGTTCGAAAGAGCGGTGAAGCCGTGAGCTTCGAGACCTTCTTCGACGAGGTGGCGCGAGTCGCGGTCCCTCCGGAAGACGAAGCCCCTCTCATCGACGAGGCCACGGTGGAGGAGCTTCGGGTGCGTTGCACGAGCGGCATGCTGCTCTGCCTCGATCGCGACCAGCGAATCACCTTCATCCTCGGGGCGATGCTGGGCGTTGGAGACAGCGTGGCTGCCGAAGTGCTGGGCATCTCGCGAGCCAACTTTCGGGTGCGCCTTCACCGTGCGCGAAGCGATCTCGAGTCGTGGATGAAGGCTCGCTGCGGGCTGGTCGACGCCAACAACCCGTGCAGTTGCCCCAAGAAGGCGAGGGGCTATCTGAAAGCGGGTCTGCTCGACTCGAACTCCCGCACCTTCACCCGCGAGCGCTCGGAACGGGTCGACAGCCTCGTACGAACGGACACGGCAGCCGCCGCCGCGAGTCTCTACGAGCAGCACTTTCGTTCGCACCCGGCGCAGGCGTGTGACGGCGACACGGTTCGCCTGATCCTCGGTCGAGTCGCTTCGTCCTTCGAGCTCTCTTGATCAGCGCCGCAGCGGTGGGCCGGAGAGCGTGCACCGGTCGACCCAATCACGGGCTCGGGCGCCGAAGGGGCCTGAGATCGACTTCGCGGTCTCAGCGAGCTGGGTGACCTGTTCGCAGGCTCCGGCGCCATAGGCCGATTCGAGCATCAGCCGGATCGTCTCGCGCCGAATCGACTCGGGCATCGTCACATCGGCGAGCGTCACTTCGAGCACCTTCAGCGCTTCAGCGAACGCTTCACGTTGATGCAACCGCCGCCCGAGCAGATACGCCACCCACGCGTCTTGCGGCTGCTCGGCTCGCGCCAATTCCAACCAATGCACCTGCACCGCGTCGGAGTCGGTCGAGAAATAGCGAACCATCGCCGTCTTCACTGCGCCGCTCGCTTGTAACGATCTGAGCCGGACCCGCGCCGTGCGATCCATCGACGGCGAAATCCGCTTCTCGATCAACTGCTCCAACAGCGTCTGCGCCGTCACGTCATCACCACGCGCGATCGCCAGATCGACCAGCGCCAACGCGGCATCGGCCCACGACGACGGAGCCTCCTTCACGCGCTCGGCCAACTTCTCCAGCAGCGCCCGCGCCTCCTCGTCCTTCCCCATTCGCCGCAACGTCGCCGCGCGCGTCAACGTGTGCCCCGGCTCCTCGGGCTGCAACGCCTCACACCGCGACAACACCTCGAGCGCCGCCGGCCCATCTTCCGCCGACAACCGCCCCACCTCGGCCGACAACTTCGCCACCTCACGCGCGCACGGGCGATCGAACAGACTCCCGCGACGGAAGCGCGCGAACGCCTGATTCACCGCTTCGGGCTCCAGCTTCACGCCATCGAGAAACGTCTCCCACTCACCGACCAGCACCGGCAGTTCGACCCCGTACACCCGCGCGAAATCGCCATCACGGTACAGGTCTCTCAACTTCTCCGCGCCGCGCGACTCCTGCAGCCAGCGCAGAAATGCTCCCGCCGTCGTGTACGCGCGCGACGCCGGCGCCGAATAGAACCCCTGCGGCTCCAGCAACGTGCGCACGTCGGGCAGCATCGACTGCTTCTTCATCGCCGCCGCCCACTCCTGCAGCGAGAGATCGTCGATGGGGTTGTCCGCCGCGACCGCCATGCCCTCGATCACGCCGACATGCGGGCTCAACCCGAGAATCCTCGCCGTCACGCCACACGGCCGCGCCCCGAGCGGAGCCAGCAGCGCATGTGCGAGCTCGTGCTTCACCACCGGGTGCGGAAACCCGGAGTCGTTCACATGAATCTCCCGCCGCCACGGCTTCGCGAACTGCGTGTGCGCCGCGCCGACGAGCTGCTGCTTCTGCTCCGCGCTCCGGTACCACCACACCGTCACCTTTCCGGGAGGCGCGCCGCCGACGAACTCCGAGATCTGGCCGAACCGAAACTCGAGATCGCCCATCACCCGCGCGACCTCCTTCGGCGTCAGCCCGCGCGGATGCATCAGCACGATGTGTTCGCTCTCGGTCTTGCCTCCCAGAATCGCCGCCAGCGCGTGATCGCTCATGCGAAAGCCCAGCGTCGGCCCGAGCATCTCGAGCAGCGCGAAGAAGAGCAGGGCGATCGCACGACCACGCGACGTCAGCAGAGACAGATCGCCAGCCGTTCGCGCCGCTCCGAACACCGCGAACGCCGCGAGCAGCAACGAGCCGAGCCGAAACCACAACAACGCAGCCGGCAGGTGCAGCTCTTCGTCGTACAGCGGGCCCGGCAGAAACCCCGCCAGGTGATTCCACGCCGACACCTGCGGCCCGAACACGATCGGCCACGAGGTGTGAATCGCGCTCGCGAGCACCACGCCGAACCACGACAACACGAACTGCCACCACCCGCGGAACCTCAAGCCAATCCACACACCCAGCGCGGCCACCACCAAGACGTCCGGCACCACCGTCACCGGGAAGAACGCGATCGCGTCGAACGGGCTGCACGGCGTCATCAGCGTCAGCGCGATGCCAACCAGCAACGTCAGCAGGGACGGCACCAGCAACATCACCACCGCGCCCAGCGTCGCGAACACCGCCTGCCGAACCGGAGCCGTCACCGCGCGCATCGACTCCTGCCGCCCGAACGCCACGCCAAACGCACCGCCGATGATCGCGGTGATGAGCCCGAGCGCCGTCGACAGCTCGTACCCGGGAATGCGCGCCACGGGGATCGCCAGCACTCCAAGCTGCAGCGCGACGTACCCAAGCCAACCAGCCCGCCACAGCCGGTTCGCCATCACCGCTCGAATACGAACCGTGAGCTCG
>JAACJQ010000397.1 GCA_016879935.1 Archangiaceae bacterium
GACGTCGCGCAGCGCCGTGAAGGCCTGCGCATTCCCGGTGAGGCTCCGGCGGGCACGTACTTCTTGATCGATCGTCGTGGCGTCGTCGTCGCAGAGATCACGAAGAGCGAGACCGAGCGCACCATCGCGTTGTCGCCCGGCACGTACACCGTGAAGCGCCGCCTGACCGATCGCCTGCGCGTCGGCGAAGTGCGGGTCGTCGAGGGTCAGCTGTCGACGCTCGATGAGGCGCAGCTGAAGAACGCGAAGTTCTCCGACGACCCCGTGAAGGGCACAGGCCTCACGACCGTGTACTCGCGCCACTGGAGCATCTCGGCGACCGGGCAGTACCAGGCGATCTTCGATGCTCCGACGACCTCGGGTGGGCTGTTCCCGTCGGCGCCGCTGGTCGGTGGTGAAGCGACCGTGCACAACTTCTTCGGCCGCGGCTTCGCGTGGAGCTTCGATGGCCAGTACGGCTGGTCGACCGGCGTGGTGGCGAGCGCGCGATTGGGAACTCCGGCGAGCTATCGGTACTCACTCATCAACGTGGGCACGTCGATTCTCTACGAGTGGAACCAGGACGCGAACTGGGTGCCGTTCCTGGGCGCGCGGCTTGGCTTGAACCTGATGAACCGGCAGTTCGATGATCCGATCTTTCCGCAGCAGGGGTTCACGACGATGACGCCGGGCGTGGTGGGTGGGCTCAAGTACCGCATCGGCCGCAGCTTCGGCGTGGTCGCGCGGGGCCGCGTTCACTACCTGCTCTACAACGTCGACGAGACCCGCAGCCTGGGGTTCGCCGAAGTGGGCCTTCTGCTGAACTACGAGTTCCGGGACTGATGCCATGAGACACGTTCTTCTCTTCAGCGTGCTGATGCTCACCGCGTGTGGCGGGAGCTGGTCGAACCGTGATCTCGAGTTCGCCGCCGCCCTCCCCTCGCGCACCGATCTGGCTTCGAAGCTGCCGACCACGTCGACGACCAGCCAGCCGCTCTCGCGGAGTGATGGCCTCAACGCGGGCGAGCCATCACAGGCGTACGCCGACACGAAGAAGGCCGTGACCGACTTCAACGGGCTGCTCGACTTCTTCCTGGGCGTGATCGACTCGGTGCGCTCGGTGCCTCCGACGAGCCGTGACGGCCAGTCGCGCACCTGGGGCCCGTTCACCGCGAAGGACAACCCGGGCTTTCAGTTTCAGGTGATCATCGCGCTGGTCTCGACCGAGCCGCAGGAGACGTTCGGGTGGAAGCTGCAGGTTCGGAAGATCGGCACGCAGGCGTGGATCGACGTGGTGCGCGGGAACTTCCAGGCGTCGCCCGAGACGGTGCGCAAGGGCATGGGCACGATCGAAGTGCCGGTGAAGGACTTCCGCGACGTCATCACGGTCGACGCGAACTTCCGGCAGCTCGACTCGATCGTGATCGGGTACTTCACCGCCGGGTTCCCCAACACGGCGCAGATGGCGTTCACCTTTGCGCCGGGCAACACGAGCGGCTTGTCGGGTGCGGGTTACGCGGCGAAGCGCCAGCAGGACGGCTCGGGCGCCATGGGCTTCTCACTGCGATCGCTCGATCCGAACACCACGCGGCTCGACACGGTGAGCAAGTGGCGCGCTGATGGTGCGGGGGTCTCGGTCGCGACGGTCGTCGAGGGCAACTACCGCGGAGCGACTCGCGCCGAGTGCTGGAACGCCTCGTTCAAGGTGACGTACTTCAAAGAGAACTGGCCCGGCGGCCAGGAGTCGGGCAACGCCAGCGAGTGCGTCTCGGTCGAGGGGCTCTGAGCGAGTTCAGTCGTGACGCAGACGAGGGGCCACCTTCGTCATCACGAACGCGAGCGCGAGCCCGGCGTACACGTCGACGACGTAGTGGTACCGCAGATACACGCACGCGAACGGCATCGAGATCACCACCGGCAACACCCACCAGAACAGCTTCCTGGCGTGCCGAAACGCGCTCCAGCCCAGCAGCATCGTGCAGCACGTGTGCATGCTCGGGAAGCAGTCGTAGGTGATGCGCGTCGCGTCCATCATCGCCTCCTTCACCGAGCCGAGCAGGTAGAGGTCGAGCGACACGTCGAACGTTCGCGACAGCACCGGGCCCTTCACGGGAACGAGCGAGTACGAGACGTAGGCGATGAGCAACGACGCTCCAATCGCGAACGCTGACTCACGCAACGCCGGCCGCCCGCCGATCATCAGCACCCCGCCGAGCACGAGCGGAAACAACACCGCGTAGAACGAGTACGCGAACGCGAGCCACTCCGAGAGCGGCCGATTGATGATCGCCTGCAAGAGTTCGAGCGGATCGTGACCGAGGAACAGCGCGCGATCAGCCGACGCCAGCAGCGCATCGCGATCGTCCCCCAGCTTTCCGCCGACCACCGCATCCATCCACGCGTAGGCCGAGAGGATGAACAACAACGGAGCCCAGTCGCGGAGTGCACCGAGGAGCCGGCCGCCCTGCCCCTTCACGAACGACCGCAGGTCGAACGCGCCGCGCTGCTTCACCTCGACACCGACCGACAGCCACACGAGCACTGTCGGCAACCCGATGCCCACCACCCGCAACGTCACGGTGGCCAGCATCGGAATCACCTGCGCCGTGCGCGCCTTGCCGAGCTCGTTCCAGAACGCGGGCGTGGTGAACGCGAGCAGCGCCATCATCACGAACGGCAACAGCGCGACGACCGACGACACGCGATGCAGCCGCTGCATGCGCTCCGAACCGGTCGGCCACGGAGCTGCGAGAAATTCACGCGCGAGCAGCACAGCGCCGACGAGCCCGAGCGCGAAGAACACCGTCACCGTGCGCAAACCAGCCAACTGTTGAAACTCGAGGAACACGCCGGGGCCCACGCGGAGCAGCACGAAGCCGATGAACCCCAGCACCGCCCACTCGATTGGCCGCAACACGCTCGCCAGCCTACTTTCCATCGACGGCGCGCGGCAGACAGTGTTCGCTCCCGGGTTCATGCGTCGGCTCGGCTTCATCATGTTCGTGGTGTCGGGCGCTGCCGGGCTCGTCTTCGAAGTGGCGCTCCAGCGATCGTTGACGCGCGCCTTCGGAGTCTCCGCCCTTGCCACCTCGACCGTGCTCGCCGCGTGGATGGCCGGGCTCGCCCTCGGAGCGATTCTCTTCGGTCGCCTCGCCGATCGCTCGAAGGCGCCGCTCAAGCTCTACGCCTGGCTCGAGATCGGCATCGGCGTCTGCGCAGCGGTGATGCCCTTCGTCGTTCCGCTCGCGATCGACGGGTTCGCCTCACTCGCCCGCGGCCGCACGCTCGACGATCCACTCGTGCGCATCGGGCTGTTCGTGATGGCGTTCGCGATCACGCTGATTCCCACGCTGCTCATGGGTGGAACGTTGCCGCCCGTCGCGCGCGCATTGTCGACGAAGAGCGAGCTCGCGAGCGGAGATGGAGACATCGCCCGCCTCTACACCGCGAACGTGCTGGGCGCGGCGATCGGCTCCGGCCTGGGCTCGTACGTCTTTCTTCCCGGCATCGGACTCTCGGCCTCGATGTGGCTCGGCGCTGCGTTCAACCTCACTGCCGCTGCGCTCGGCTTCTGGCTCTCGTCACGCGTGCCCGTTCCCCCACCCGCGACGGCTGAGAAAGCGGCTGAACGAGCTCCACTGTCGCTCCTCGGCCTCAGCGCCTGGAGTGGCCTCGCCACCTTCGTCGCCGAGGTCACCTGGTTTCACCTGCTCGGCGCCGTCATCGGCACCAGCGCGTACGCCTTCGGTCTGATGCTCGCGTTGTTTCTGGTCGCGCTCACGCTCGGCTCGGCGTGGGTCGCCAGACAACCGGACGCAAAGGTCGAACCGGCGATGCTCGGCAAGGTGCAGGCGGTGATCGCGCTGTCGATGGTGTTCACCCTGCCGCTCTGGGACAAGTCGAGCGCGCTCTTCGTCGTCGCCGGCAACTTCGTCTCGAGCTTCGCGGGCCGGGAGATCGTCCGCGCGGTCGTGGCGGCGCAGCTGATCGTGATTCCCGCGGCAGTCCTGGGCACCGTCTATCCCCTCACGCTGAGACTCGGAGCGCGTCGAGGGAGCGTCGGTCAATCGATCGGCGGGCTGGCGGCGGCGAACACGCTCGGCGCGATCACGGGCTCACTGCTGACGGGCTACGTGCTGCTCCCCGCCCTCGGCTCTCGCGGAACGATTCTCGTCGTCGTCGCGGGTTGTGTCGGCCTCGCGCTGCTGCTCGCGGACAAACGCTCGAAGCTGATGGCGGCAGCGGCAGCAATCATCGCGGTGGTCCTCCCCGCGTGGAGCCTGTCGTCACTCGCCTCGGGCGCGAACGTCTACTTCACCGAGACGCCGTACTACCTCTCGCAGGTCGAGTGGGCGCGCGAGTCGGTCAGCTCGGGCATCACGAGCGTCGTGCGCCACCCGAAGTCGCAGAAGCTCACCCTGCTCACCAACGGCAAGTTCCAGGGCAACGAGAGCGGCGAAGTGCAGGCGCAACGCGCGTACGCGCAGGTTCCGCTGCTCGCCATTCGCAACTTCAAGCGCGCGCTGTTGATCGGCGTCGGCACTGGCTGCTCCCTGGGCACGCTCGCCTCACACCCGTTCGAGCACATCGACGCGGTGGAACTCTCCTCCGACATTCTCGACGCAGCGCGCACGTACTTCGGCTCGGTGAATGAAGGCGTGCTCTCTGGCAACCCGAAGGTGACGGTTCACATCGCCGACGGCCGCAACTTCCTGCTGCTGTCCGAGAACCAGTACGACTTCGTGACGCTCCAGCTCTCGAGCATCTGGTTCGCGGGCACCGCCGATCTCTACAACCGCGACTTCTACCAACTGCTCAAGAAGCGCCTCGCGCCCGGCGCCGTCGTGCAGCAGTGGGTGCAGTTGCATCACATGACGCGAAAGGATCTCGCCGTCATCATCGCGACGCTGAAGTCCGAGTTCCCGCACGTGATGCTCTTCTTCCGCGGCAACCAGGGCCTGCTGCTCTCGTCGATGGAGCCGTTCTCGTTCGACGCGAAGGAGTTGGCGCGACGCTCCACGCTGCTCGCGGGAACACCAGCCACCCGCAACCTGCCCGCTGAAGATCTCACCGTGCTCACCGGCAACGTGCTGCTCGACGAGGCTGCGATCGATCGGTTCATCGAGCAGGAGCACGCCTTCATCTCGACCGACGACAACCTGTACCTCGAGTTCTCGACACCGCGCGCGAATGCCGACGAGTCGCTGATGCAGGAAGCGCTCGTGACCTCGCTTGGCGAACTCCGCGCCAGGGAGCTGCCGCTGACCGGCCTCGAGACCGACGACGATCGCCTGCACGCGAAGGTCGCCTTCCTGCTCGGCCGAGGTCAGCTCGAAGAGGCGAAGGCGCTCATTCCACCGGAACCATCACCCAGGCTCGCTGCGTTCGCTCAGTGGATCGCTACGCAGCCTGCTTCAGACGCCAAAGAGGTGCGGTAGCACCTCACCGCTCTTGCCGCGCACCACGTGATCGAAGCGCGCCGCGTAGTCCGGCGACGGGTCGACGTCGACCAGCCAGCAGGTTCCACCCACGCGCCGCGCCGCATCGACGAACCCCGCCGCGGGATAGACCTGACCCGACGTACCGATCGCGAAGAAGACGAGCTCGTTCCCTGCGCTCTCGATGAAGTCATCGATCTGCGTGAGGTGGGCCGGGTTCAGCATCTCTCCAAACCAGACGATGTGCGGGCGCAGCCGGCCCGTCTTGCATTCAGGGCAGATCGGCACCGCGTCGAAGTACGTCTTGTCGTCGTCGAACGGCACGTTGCACTGCTCGCAGCGCGTCTTGAACAGCTCGCCGTGAATGCAGATCATTCGCTTCGAACCGGCGCGCGCGTGAAGCCCGTCGACGTTCTGGGTCGCGAGCAGCAATCGATCGCCCAGCTTCTCTTCCAGCTTCGCGATCGCGAGATGGCCGGGGTTTGGAGCCACCTTCGCCGCGCCTTCACGACGCAAGCTGTAGAAGCGCCAGACGGTCTTCGCGTCGGCGTCGAAGCCTTCGGGAGATGCGACCTCTTCGACCCGGCGGCCTTCCCACAACCCGCCGATGCCACGAAACGTCGGCACGCCGCTCTCGGCCGAGACGCCCGCGCCGGTGAGGATCAACACCTTCGAGGCTGGCCCGAGCTGCGGCCGATTCACGGCCACACCGTGCTGAACACCGCCGCCGCGCCTCCGGGGAAGAACGAGACCGCGACCGGCGGCGGCTCAGCGCCAGGGTTCACGATGACGACCGCGAGCCCCGACAGCGCGAGCACGCCACCCGCGATGAATAGCGGCACCGCCGTGCCCTGCGACTGATAGCCGCGCGAGTAGGCGCGATTCGCCGCGAGGCTCGCGCAACCCGCACGCGTTCCGCCGCAGGCCGTGTCGATCTCCTTCGAAGCGGCAGCGGTGTCAGCGAGGAACCCCGCTCCGAGCGCGCTCGCGAGCACTCCGGCGCCGATGGCCGACACGCCGATGATGCGCGCGGTGCTGAAGAACGATGACGACGCCGCGGGCTTCGAGATCTCCGGCGGCGCAGGAGGCGGAGGCAGCGGGTCAGCAACGACGACCGGCGGCACAGGTGGCGGAGGCTCGGTCACGACGACCTTCGGCGGCTCCGGCGGCTTCACGGGCTCAGCGGGCTTGTCCTTCAGGCCGAAGAGTTCCTTCAACGGCTTCGTCAGCGTCGCGACGGCCTTCTGGCTCAGCACCTCTTTGAGCGAGGCATCGGGAGCCTCGCCCGAGACCGTCGCGACCCGCTTGCCAAACTCGTCGACCGAAATCGCCTCGACCGAGCCGAACCCGTCACCGAGCACCGAGCCGATCTCGACGAGCACCATCGCCGTCACGCCCTTCGCGCGCGCCTTCTCGACGAGGCAGGGCTTCTTCTTCTTGCACTCGCTCAAGTCGGCGGGCGGCGTCGCAGAAGGAACACCCGCCTTCGTCAACGCAGCGGCGATCTCCTGCGCGAGCTCGAGCGAGCGGGGGCCCGGAACTCCGCTGCGCTGGCTGACGACGACCCACGCATCGTTCACGGGCGCGGCCTGGAGAGCTGCGGCCATCAGGAACACGCTGACCATCGAAGTCACTCCCCTTCGCCTTCGAGCCCAGAGATCTGCGACTCGAGCTGGTCGAGCAGCTCGGGCGTGATGTCGGGGTTCGCCAGCTTCGTACGCACGATGTTGACGACCTTCATCTTGAACGTGTCGCCCTTGACGGTCGGCTCGAGCTTCTTCACGCGAGCCAGCAGCTTGTCGGCACGGCTCTGCGCCGGCTTCGCCTTCTCGACGGGCTTCTTCGGCTCGATCGGCTTCGCGATCACCGGCTTCTTCGGTTCGACCGCCTTCACTGGCTCCACCGGCTTCACCGGCTCGACGACCTTCACCGGCTCGACGACCTTCACCGGCTCGACGACCTTCACCGGCTCCGCCGGCTTCTCAGGCTCGACGGCCTTCACCGGCTCCACCGGCTCGACGGCCTTCACCGGCTCGACAGCCTTCGCAGGCTCGACGACCTTCACCGGCTCCACCGGTGTGACGACGACGGGATCCTTCGCGCCACCGCCGAACACCAGGGCCAGCCCCACCCCGATTACGGCCACGAGGGCAGCGCCGACATAGAGCCCCGTGCGCGACGGCTTCTGAAGCTCGTCGGCGACCTCAGGCGTGCGATCGGTGATCGCCTGCTGCGCCGGAGCGTTGACGACGGGCTTCTTCACGACGGGCGCTGTCGCGTTGATCGCCTCGAGGTGCATCGACGGGCTCAACGACACGTTCGGCTGCGCCGCCATCTCGGGCATGCGCGCGCTCGACTTCGAGAGCTCCTTGCGGAGCGGGAC
>JAACJQ010000068.1 GCA_016879935.1 Archangiaceae bacterium
AACGCGTCGTCGACGTCTCCGCCGATCTTCGCGCCGCCGATGTTCGAGCCGACCACGTGCGCCGCCTGATCGAGCTCGCGGCTCATGATCAGGTGATCCTGCCGCACCAGCCGCGGCTCGAGGATCGTGTTGAGCAGATCGTACGTCACCTGCGACGGCAGCGTGCCCGCGCGCGCGATGTTCACCGAGACGGCGCGCACCTGCGAGTCGAGCACCTCGCCCTGGTACAGGCCCTTCGGCGTGTGCTCGATCATGCGCGTCGGAACGGTGACGTGCTTGGTGGGGAACTCGTGGTTCACCGACATGGTGACGAGCTCGCCGTAGATCGTGCGCACGAGCGTGTTCACGTCGGGCTGCTGGGTGTCCTTCGCGCACAGCTTCGCGAGCAGCGAGAGCAGGTACGGCGAGCCGACGAGGTGAACGCCCGGCCCGTAGAAGTGCTTCTGCTCGTTCAGCGTGAAACCGACCTTCTCGTAGAGCGAATCGCGCATCGTCTCACCGGAACAAGTCGAGGTGTTGGGGAGGAGTCGCCTCCACCGGCGTCGTCACGTGACACTTGCGGCAACGGGCTTCGTACGAGCTGGCGGCGCCGACGAGCACGCGCTCCTGCGAGTCGGCGAGGCGCTGCGATCGATTCGCGGGGTTGCCGCACACGACGCAGATGGCGAGCTCTTTGGTGATGTACTCGGCCACGGCCAGCAGCTGCGGCATCGGCTCGAACGGCTTGCCCTGGTAGTCCTGATCGAGGCCGGCGCAGATCACCCGAACGCCCTTGCGCGCCATCGCCTCGCACACCTGCACGACGTCGGGCCCGAGGAACTGCACCTCGTCGATGCCGACGACCTCGGTGTCGGGGCGCAGCAACTGCAGAATCTCGTCGGGCCGCGACACCGGCGTGGCGACCACCTTGAGCTGCGAGTGGCTCACCACGTTCAGCTCGTCGTAGCGGTTGTCGATGCCGGGCTTGAACACCTGCACGCGCTGCTTCCCATAGAGCGCACGCTTGATGCGGCGAATGAGCTCTTCCGTCTTGCCCGAGAACATCGAGCCGCAGATGACCTCGATCCACCCGATGTCTTTGGGGAACTGGTGCATCGTCAGTGATCCAGGTCGAGGAGTTTGGCGAGCGTGCGCGCGTCGGCGTCGGGAAACTGGAACTGCCCCATCTCGGCGAGCCCCACCCCGCGGTGGTCGTTCACCTTCGCGTGGCTTACGGTCTGGCCGGGCGTCGCGAGGCGGCACGAGAAGACGTGAAAGGCGATGTCGTAGCTGGGGTACTCGTGGTGCGTGCTCATCGCCTGCTCGCCGACGATCACGTCGAGGCCGAGGCGTTTCTTGAGCTCACGGCGCAGCGCGGTCACGTCGTCTTCACCGTCGTTCACGCGCCCACCGGGAAACTCCCAGAGCAGCGGCAGCGACGAGTTCTTCGATCGCTGGGTGATCAGGTACCGGCCTGGCTCCTGCTCGAGCATGGCACCAACGACGCGGATCAACCGTCGACTCATGACGCGTGGGCCGTAGCACGTGACGAATCGGCCCGAAACCCGTTCGGCATCGATTGTGCTGCCGACGGAAGTTGCGGGCGCAGAGCTGATCATCGAAGCCGCGCCTCATGCGGAGCGTCGTGGGTCTGCTGCTGCTGGTCGGGTGTTCGGCGCCGAAGGTCGAGTCGCTGGCTGATGCGTCGGTCGAGTGGCGAAGCGCGCTCTTTCCACCCGACTGGAGCCCGGGGTTCACCGATGATGCGGGCCGGTTCCTCCACGACTTCTCGTACGCGGGGTTCGAAGGTGGTGCGACGCCGCCCAGGGCCGCACCGACCATCACGCTCGAGGCGCCAGTGGGCGACGCGACGGCGCTGATCCAGCGGGCGCTCGATGATGGTGGTGTGGTGCTGCTGCGCCCGGGCACCTGGCGCATCGAGGGCACCCTCACCATCTCGAGACCGAACGTGGTGCTCCGCGGCTCGGGCAGCGACACGGTGCTCGTCTTCACGAAGTCGACGGGCCTCGAGTTCGGGCAGAACGTGACGCTCGGAGCAACGCCACGCTTCGCTGCCGAAGCGCCGGTTCTGATGGACGTGCCTTCACGGGCCACACGGCTCGAGCTCGGTGTGCTCGACGGTGGCCTGCAGGTCGGCGACGACGTCGTGCTTGGTCACGTGATCACGCCCGAGTTCATCGCCGCGCATGGCATGACTGGCACCTGGCGCGCCTTCAACGACACCTGGCAGCCCATCGCGTGGCGAACGATCACCGCCATCGAGGGAGCGACCGTCACCATCGACGTTCCCCTTCGCAGTCCGCTGCTGACCCGCGATCGCCCTTCCCTTCGCAAAGTCGCCGACGCCGTTCACCACGTCGGCATCGAGTCGTTCTCGTTCACGAACGCGGTGGACCCCTCGGCGGCCCTCGCGATGAACCAGGTCTCGGTGTTTCACTTCACCGGCGTGAAGGACGCGTGGGTGCGCGACGTGCACTCGATCAGCCTCGACGGAGGAGCCCACGTTCAATCGGGCGGCGTTCGTGTGCACCAGTCGATGCGGGTGACGGTGATGAACAGCTCCATCGGGCGCGCGCAGAACCGAGGCAGCGGCGGCAACGGCTACCTCTTCGAGGTGCGGCAATCGAACGAGGTGCTCTTTCGCGACTGCGACGCACGCGATGGGCGACACAACTTCATTCAGAACTGGGGCTTCGGCGTGAGCGGCTGCGTCTGGCAGCGCGTGTCGAGCTCGGGCGGCACCGCTGAGAACGGCTTCGGCATCAACGCCCGCGGTACTTCCGAGTTCCACCACTCGCTCGCCACCGCGAACCTCATCGAAGACTCGACGTTCGACGACGGCTTCGCGATCGTGAACCGCGGCCAGGAGTCGACCGGCGCGGGCCACACGGGCACCGAAAACGTCTTCTGGAATGTCCGAGGGAGCGGCGTCATTCGCTCGATGCAGTACGGCCACGGCTTCGTGATCGGCACCGACGGGCTCGCGGTCGAGACTCGCGATCTGTTCCTGCTCGGGCACGCGGGCACCGAGCCGTTCGACTGGGTCGAAGGCGTCGACGCGGGGAGCACCCTGACGCCTCGCTCTCTCTTCGACGATCAGCGCTCGCGCCGGGGGCGGTGACGCGTCTTCACGGCTGTGGCACGGTGGAAAGCGATGCGTCACCTCGTCGTCGCCCTCGGGTTGGTGCTCGCCGCCTGCCCCGCCATCAACTCGAAGCCCTGCTCGTCCGACACCGAGTGCGAAGCCGATCAACGCTGCCGCCGCGGCGCCTGCGGGCCGATCTGCGTGAACGACGGCGAGTGTGGTGACGGGCAGAGCTGTCAGAGCGGCCGCTGTGAGCCCCGCCCCGAGTGCGCGCAAGACGTCGACTGCGCCTCCGGCTTCACCTGCATGAGTGGTCGCTGCCGCTGCACGGCCGACTCCGCCTGCGCCTCGAACCAGACCTGCACCGACGGCGTGTGCAAGGCGCGGGTCCGCTGCCGGCAAGACACGGAGTGCACGACGGGCACACGCTGCGAAGTCACCCAGGGCCTTTGCGTTCCGACCTGTCGCCTGCCCACCGACTGCGCACCGAACCTCGACCCGCAAGTCGCCCTCGGACTGTACGCGTGCCTCAACGGCACCTGCGCGCGTCGCTGCACGACCGATCTCACCTGCGCGGCAGACGGCGTCATCTGTCGCGACGGCCTGTGCGCGTCGGCCGAGTGCAAGACGAAAGCGGACTGCACCGCGAACCAGTACTGCTCGAGCGGCAACTTTGGGCGCTGCCTCACCTACGAGACGTGCACGAGCTCGACCGAGTGCGACGAGAACTTCCGCTGCCAGAAGTTCGGCCAGAACGAGTGCCCGCCCGGCTTCGACTGCACGGTGTCGATCTGCCGCGAGTTGCCGCGCTGCTTCATCGACTCCGACTGCGTGAGCGGTGTGCCCGGCACCATGCAGTCGATGCAGAACGGCTTCTGCGATCAGGGCCACTGCCAGCCGACCGATCGCTGCCTCACCACCACGAGCTGCACCCAGGGGCGCGTCTGCATTGGAGGCATCTGCGTGCCCCCGGTCTGTCGCGGCCACGCGGAGTGCGGAGCCGGAAAGGCCTGCGTCGATGGGGCCTGCACCGAAGCGCCGTCTCCCACGAGCATCGCCAGACTCGGCTTGCACCCGGCCGAGGCCTTGCTCGAAGTCGGCGACACGCTTCAGCTCGAACTCTCTGCGTACCGCCTCGATCAGAGCTCGTATCCACTCCGCACGGGCGTCTTCACCGTGACCCCCGCGGGAGCTGCCACCGTGACGAACGATGGGCTGCTCACGGCGGTTGCCCCGGGCCTCGTGACCATCAAGGCCGAGGTGATGATGTCGTTCGCGTCTCCCACCGAGGCACGCGTTCGCATCTACCCGCGCGTCACCATGGGCCGGCGGGTGCTCGTCGTCGACGCCGCGAAGCGTAGACCGATCGCAGGGGCCGTCGTCTGGGCCTGCCTCGACGCCGACTGCACGATGCCGACCGAGGTCGTCACCGGAACGGATGGGATCGCCGAGTTCCCGACCCTCGGCGCCGGCGCGGCCTCCTTCACCGTCGTGAGCGCAGGCACCCGCACCGACTCGTTGCCAACCCACGAGCGCGTGTCGATTCTCTCGACCAGCTCCACCGACGTCTACGTGCCGCTGCGCGACAACCCGGTGAAGGCGAACACGGGCTTCAACGGCGCCGTCGGCTTCCAGCAGGTTCGCGCGAGCGGAACGTACTGGCTCGGGCTCGTCGCGACGGGCATCGGCGATCTCCCGTCGATGCCGCTGTCACGCCTGCTGGGCGACGCGATCTCCACCGAGATTCCGGGCATCAACCAGCGTGTCCCCATTCCCGGGGCCGTCGTCGTCTACACGTCACCCGCGCTGAACATTCCGAACGAGGTGAAGCCGCGTGCGCTCGGGTTCGGGCAGTCGGGCGACCGGCCGGCGGTCGCGTTCGCCACCCGCGGCGATTTGAGTCAGCTGGCGACCCTGCGCTCAGTCGATCTGCTCAGCTACATCGGCTCGGCAGACTTCACGGTGCAGCAGTCGGTGGAGCTCTCCTCACGCCTCGACGTCCCCGACACGGCCGACGTGAACGGCAACGGGCTGTGCACCAACACCCAGAAATGCCCGATGGGCTCCGAAGACGTGCCTGACTGGGCCGGCTTCGCCCGACTGAGCATGAGCCCGAACCGCCAGCTCGCACGCCGTACCGAGATCTCGGTTCCGCGAGTGCCCTCGACGCTCGACACCGTCGTGGTGGCGGGCATCGAAGACGACGCCTGGCGGGGCGCGCTGCCCACGGGGTTCGCCTCGAAGGCCGCCGGTGCCCCGTCGAACGACGGCACCCGCCCGGTCGACCCGATCATGCTCCGAACCGGAGTGCCCTTCGCCGGCCTCGAGTCGGCCCGCGCGGGCATCTGGTCGGTCGCCCTGTCGACCCGCAGCAGCGCCGAGAGCGCGCGCGTCTTCCACGCCGTAGGAGATCTCCCCACGAAGATCGCCGTGCAGCCGTTCCTCCCGTTGCCCGGTGCCGGCGCGTGGGCGGCGTCGACCCGAACGTGGACGGCGAAACAGCCGGAGTGGTCCTCGCTCTACTCGACCGGTGCCGAGGTCGGCCGCCTCTCGCTCACCGGCGAGCAGGGCCGCCACACCGTCTACTTCCCCATCACCCTCGGTCAGACGACGGTCGCCGTGCCGAGAGCGCCGAACGGCCCGGGCAGCGACCCAGCGGGCGCGAACATGGTCTCGCTCGAGATCGTGGGCGTCGACTTGACCAACAGCACCTCGTGGGACGACCTGACTTCGTTCGCAGGAGTCAACCTCTCGACGTGGAACCTCGCCATGGACGGTTATTCTCGAATCGACAGGTGACACCGAAGCTGTAAGTTCTGCTCCGTGACGACTGAGGTCATCATTGGCATCGATCTCGGAACGACCAACTCCTGCGCGGCCTATGTCGATGGCTACAAGGACGGCGTCCCGAACGTGAAGCTCATCCCCTACAAGGGGGGCGAGTACACGGTTCCTTCCATCTACGCGATCGACGACAAGGGCAACGAGCTCATCGGCTACGAGGCCAAGCGCCAGTGGCAGCTCAACCCCAAGAACACGATCTATGGCGCCAAGCGCCTCGTCGGCCGCACCGCGACCAGCGACATCGTCGAGACGATGCGCAAGGTCGTGCAGTACGGCGTGAAGCCGTCGGCCGACAACAAAGAGGTCACGATCGAGATCGCGAAGAAGGACCTCACGCTGCAAGAGGTCTCGGCGCGCATCCTCAACAAGATTCGTGACGTCGCGTCGAACTACCTGCGCGTTCCGATCAGCAAGGCCGTCGTCACCGTGCCGGCCTACTTCTCGGACCGTCAGCGCCAGTCGGTGAAAGACGCCGGCAAGCTGATCGGCATGGAGGTCGTGCGCATCATCAACGAGCCGACCGCCGCGTCGCTCGCGTACGGCGTCAGCAAGAACCTCAACGAGAAGGTCGTGATCTACGACCTGGGTGGCGGCACCTTCGACATCTCGATCATCGAGATCCGCGGACAGGTCTTCGAGGTGAAGGCGACCGGCGGCGACATCTTCCTGGGTGGCATCGACTTCGACAACGCGATGATCCACTACGTGCTTCGCGAGTTTCAGGCGAAGACGGGCATCGATCTCTCCACCGACCCGGTGGCGATGCAGCGCATCAAGGACCTCGCCGAGCGCACGAAGATCGATCTCTCGTCACGCGAAGAGGCGCCCTTCAACATTCCCTTCATCACGATGACGCCGCAGGGCCAGCCCCTGAACATCGAGATGAAGTTCACCCGCAAGCTGCTCGAGTCACTCACCACCGATCTCGTCGACCGCACGCTCAAGATCGTGGCGAAGGTGCTCGTCGAGTCGGGGCTGTCGACGAAGGAGATCGACGAGGTCATGCTCGTCGGCGGCCAGACGCGCATGCCGATCGTGCAGGATCGCCTGACCAAGTTCTTCGGCAAGCCGCCGTCGAAGGGCGTGCACCCCGACGAGGCCGTCGCCATCGGCGCGGCGCTCTACGCGTTCTCGCTGCAGGACAACACGAACCTCAAGGTGCAGCTGCTCGACGTCATTCCGATGGCGATCGGCCTCGAGAAGGCTGACGGCCAGATGCACGTGGTGTTCGGCCGCAACTCACCAATCCCCAACGCCAAGCAGATCACCGGCACGACCAGCGTTCCGAACCAGACGGAGCTGATCATGCGCATCTACCAGGGTGATCACGAGGCGGCGAAGATGAACGAGCAGCTCGGAGAGTTCACCTTCGCGGGCATTCGCCCCGGGCCTGCGGGCGACGTGAAGGTCGAGATCACCTTCGACGTGAACATCGAGGGCATCTTGCGCATGGACGCTCGAGACCCCGACACGGGCAAGACGCTGCAGACCACGGTGCGCGTCACCCAGAGCTGATTCTCCCAGTTCGACTCTCGCCTGCGCCGAGCCACATTCGCCGCGGCACAGGTTCTCGAGTGACAGCGGGGCCGCAGCTCATCAGCCTCG
>JAACJQ010000398.1 GCA_016879935.1 Archangiaceae bacterium
CCGTCGCCAAGGAGATCGAGCTCGAGAACAAGTTCGAGAACATGGGCGCGCAGATGGTGAAGGAGGTCGCGTCGAAGACCTCTGACACGGCCGGCGACAGCACCACCACCGCGACCGTGCTCGCGCGCGCGATCTACGAAGAGGGCCTCAAGCTGGTGGCCGCCGGTCACAACCCGATGGATCTCAAGCGCGGCATCGACAAGGCCGTCGAGGTCGTCATCGCCGAAGTGAAGAAGATGTCGAAGCCGGTCAACGGCAAGAAGGACATCGCCCAGGTCGGCACCATCTCGGCCAACGGCGACGACACCATCGGCACCATCATCGCCGAGGCGATGGAGAAGGTCGGCAAGGAAGGTGTGATCACGGTCGAAGAGGCGAAGGGTCTCGAGACCGAGCTCGAGGTCGTCGAAGGCATGCAGTTCGACCGCGGCTACATCTCGCCGTACTTCGTCACCAACCGCGAGCGCATGCTGGTCGATCTCTCCGACCCGTACATTCTCATC
The DNA here is from genome assembly GCA_016879935.1 of Archangiaceae bacterium. Classification (GTDB taxonomy): domain Bacteria; phylum Myxococcota; class Myxococcia; order Myxococcales; family Myxococcaceae; genus Xiheimicrobium. The sequence continues at coordinate 504 of JAACJQ010000398.1, forward strand.
AGCGAGCGCAAGATCTCGGCGATGGCCGATCTCATTCCCGTGCTCGAGCAGGTCGCCCGCTCGGGCAAGCCGCTGCTCATGATCGCCGACGACATCGAGGGTGAGGCGCTCGCGACGCTGGTGGTGAACAAGATTCGCGGCGTGCTGAACGTCGCTGCCGTGAAGGCGCCGGGCTTCGGCGATCGCCGCAAGGAGATGCTGAAGGACATCGCGGTGCTGACCGGCGGCACGGTCGTCAGCGAAGAGCTCGGCACCAAGTTCGAGTCGCTCACGCTCAACGATCTCGGTCGCGCGAAGAAGATCACGATCGACAAGGACAACACGACGATCGTCGACGGCAACGGCGCGAAGGCCGACATCGACGGCCGCATCAAGCTCATCCGCACGCAGATTGCCGAGAGCACCAGCGACTACGACAAGGAGAAGCTGCAGGAGCGCCTCGCCAAGCTCGTCGGCGGCGTCTCGGTGATACACGTGGTCGCGGCCACCGAGACCGAGATGAAGGAGAAGAAGGCTCGCGTGGAAGACGCCATGCACGCGACCCGCGCGGCGGTCGAAGAGGGCATCGTGCCCGGCGGCGGCGTGGCGTTCATTCGCTGCCTCACCGCGCTCGACGCGCTCAAGCTCGGCGGCGTGCAGGACTTCGGCGTCGAGATCGTCAAGAAGGCGATCACTCAGCCGCTGTGGAAGATCGCGCAGAACGCGGGCCACGAAGGCGCCGTGGTGATCAACAAGGTCAAGGAAGGCAAGGGCGCCTTCGGCTTCAACGCCCGCACCGACGCCTGGGAAGATCTCGAGAAGGCCGGCGTGATCGACCCCGCGAAGGTCTCGCGCTGCGCGCTGCAGAACGCGGCGTCGGTCGCCTCGCTGCTCCTCACCACCGAGGCGATGGTCGCCGACAAGCCCAAGAAGGCGAAGGCGGGCAAGGGTGGCGGCGCCGGTGGCCCCGACTACGGCGGCGACGACATGGACATGTGATTCACGGCTGACGTGAATTCACGGCCCCGGTGGCTCCTCGCGAGTCATCGGGGCTTCGTCTTTTCGTCGAGCGTGTGTACGAAGACGCCCCATGCGACTCCTCCTCGTCTCGTGCGTGCTGGTGCTCTCGGCGTGCGGCCAACAGATGACGACCCCCGACGCCGGCAACCCGCTCTTCCTCTGCGACTCGACGGCGCCCGCGCTCACGCTCTCCGGCAGCGTGCAGGCCGACCTCTTCGACAAGCAGTGCAAGAGCTGCCACAACTCCTTCGACGCGACGAACGGCGACTTCAGCGACGCTGCGCGCACGGCGGACTCGGTGACGAAGGCGTCGAAGTACACGCTCAAGCGCGTCGAGCCCAACCAGCTCGGCAAGAGCGCCATGTGGCTCAAGCTGAACAACACGAAGGGGCCGAACGGAGAGAACTCGGGCGGCGTGATGCCTCCGGGCGGAATGCTCCCCGAGGCGTCGCGCAAGATCATCAAGGACTGGATCTGCTCGGGCGCGAAGTGATCAGGGCAACTGCACGGCGCTGATGCCATCGAGGCCCAGCACGCGCGGGCCCGTGGCGAGGATCTCGACCGACAGCCGGTTGCTGGGGTCGGCGAGCTCGAGCTCGAGGGTGAAGGGCGTCCACCCGCCGCTCAGGTCGAGTCGCCCGGTGCTGCCGACGCGGTAGCCTCCAGACCGGGCCCGAAGGTGCACCTCGAGGGGGTTCGGGTTCTGATCGCGCGTTCGGGCCCAGCCCGAGATCACGAACCGGGTGCCCATTGGAGCCGGGGCGCCGAGATCGAAGTCACCGTCGAGCTCGAACACCTGCGGGTCGGCGGACGAGACCTCGAGCCACCCGGCGCAGCGGGCACCGCCCACGGTTCGCTGCGTCAGCGTGGCGTTGGCCACCACCCAACCGGGAATGCCCGCGTCGCTCTGACGCTCGAAGGAGCCGTTGAGGAGGAGGTTGTTGGGGTCGAGCTGGCAACCCGCGTCGTCAGGCCCGGCATCGTTGGCGCCTGCATCGGTGGTGCCGGCATCGACCAGCCCGGAGTCGATCGCGCAGACGCCCTCGAGGCGGCGGCAGCGGTCGAGGCGTTCGTCGAAGCCGAAGCACGACGCCGCGAGCACGAAGGCGCACAGCAAGCCCAGGAGCCGCTTCACCACGAGCCTCCGTACGAGACGATCGCGCCACTGGTGGAAGGCACCACCGCGACGGCGGGAGCGCGACCCGACAGGCCGGCGACGATGGCCGCGACGCCAGCGCCCACTGCGAGACCTCCGGCCGTCCACCCGACGATCTCGGCGGCTCTCCCTCCGAGGGCCAGGTTCTCGGCCCGCGTGGTGACCATGCGAAAGCTCGCGAGCTCGCGATCGAGCGCGTCGAGCTGCAGCTTCGCGACGACGAAGGCGATGGCGCTCCCGGCTGCGAGCACGACGGCCGCGCCTGTCGAGAGCCACAGCAGCGCATTCGCGGGCGGGGCGTAGCCGAACTCCCGCGCGACCGACGCGGCTGCGAGGGTGAGGCTCTTCAAGAAGGCCGCCTCGTCGTCACCTTCGGCCGAGGCCTGCGCGAGCGCGTGGCCGTCGGTCGACGAGATGACCCTGAACGTCGCTCGAAAGCCGCCACCGAGGTGCGCGACGCTGGCGTTCACCAGCCCCGCAGCGCCGAGCGCGTTGCCCAGCTCGACGGCGCAGCCATCATCGGTGCAGCCGAGCAGCTGCTTCTGCCGCTCGAGCCCGAGAATCGACGCGACGTCTCTCGAGGTGACGACCTGAAAGCCGCGTGCGCGCAGCTCCTGCTCGAAGTGCTCGGCGAAGTACCCGGCGACGTCGGGCTCGACCCGCACCACCGACCAGGGCGGCGCGACCAACTTCACGGGGGCTGCCTGCAGCCCGACGAGCACGACGAAGGCGAGCATCGATCACTTCTTCTTCTTCGGGTCCTTGGCGGGGGCGGCCGCGGGCGGAGCGGGGAAGTTCGCGTCGAGCACCAGCTTCGCGCTCGACTTCACCTGCTCGCTCTTCGAGTTCTTGATGATGTCGAGCAGCGACTCCTTGGCGACCGGCGTCTTCACGTCGTCGAGCGAGGCCAGCATGAGCTCGCGAATGTCGTCGCCGCTGAAGGCGTCGTCGGTGACGAGCACGGCGATCATGGGGGCGAAGTCGGGGTTCTCGCGCAGGGCCTTGTTGTCGGCGAGGCGGTTGAACAGCTGCCGGGTCAGCTCGGGGTTGTTCGCGTTCTGGGTGAGCAGCTCCTTGATCGACGCGATCACCTCGGGGCCCTCCATCGAGCCGAGCGCCTCTGCCGTGCGGCGGAAGAAGGGGTAGCCACGGCCCTTCTGGGTGACGATGGCCGACTTGAGGGTGGCGAGGGCGGCGGCCGTGTTGATGCGCGCGGCTCCACCGGCGAAGGCACCCAGGTAGTTGATGTCGATCTCGCGCTTGCCGAGCTGCTCGAGAATGTACGCGTGGCCCTCGGGCGCGTCGGTCTTGCCGAGCATCTCGAGCGCGGCGCAGCGCACGCGAATGTAGCCGAGCGGGTCGTCGTTGAGGTTCTCGGGCTTCTTGGCGAGCTTGAGGCCGATGGCGGCGAAGTCTTTCGGCAGGCGCTTGAAGCGCGAGTCGGTGAGGCGCTTCATCACCGCTTCACGCACGTACGGCGAGGGATCCTTCGCGAGCACGTCGAGCACCGCGTTCAGGGCGGAGTCGGTGGGGCGGGCTTCGGCCTCCATGTTCGGGTTGCCGAGCTCACCGAGCAGGTTCCACGCAGCGATGAGGCGCCAGGTGGGATCGGGATCGTTGCGGGCCGCGTCGACCCACTGATCCTCGGGCACCGTCGTCTTGTTGACCCGCACCAGCGCGCCGAAGTTCTCGTTCCAGTTGATCCACTGCGGCGCGGCCGCCACGTCGAAGCTGACCTTCACCTCGGGCTTGTCGACGAGGATCGTCTGCTTCACCGTGTACGCAGGCTCGTTGTCGCGGTGAATGACGATGGGCAGCTTGAAGACGAACGGGCCCTTCTCAGACGGGTTCGAGTTCTGCTGGCGAATCGTGATCGTCACCTGCGAGCCACCGAAGCTGAACTCGGGGAAGATCACCGGGTAGCCCTTCTTGCTGACCCACGCGTCCTTGAAGGCCTTCAGGTCCTTGTCCTTGTCCTTCTTGTTCGCCTCGAGCACGGCCTTGAAGAAGTCGTCGGTGGTGGCGCTCTGGTACGCGTACTTGTCGAGGTACGCCTTGAGGCCGGCCTTGAACTCCTTCTGACCGAGCCACAGCTCGAGCATGCGCGCGACCGAAGCGCCCTTGCGGTTGGTGACGGAGTCGGACGACTCGGCGGCGGTGGCGCCCTTCGTCACGAGCGCGTGGGCGCGCGGGCCGTCTTCCTGGCGGAAGTAGTCTTCGACGATGGCCACGGTGCGCTCGACCTCGACCTGCTCGTTGCCGTTGGAGTCGTCGAACGTCGCTTCACCGAGGTACGTCGTGAGGCCTTCGTCGAGCCACACGTCGTCCCACCACTTGCTGGTCACGAGGTTGCCGAACCACTGGTGCGCCATCTCGTTCGACAAGAGGCTCATCACGACCGGGCGGGCGAGCTGATCGTTCTTCACTTCGACGCTCACCTTCGACTCGCGGAGGAAGATGAGGCCGGTGTTCTCCATGCCGCTCCAGGAGAAGCGGGGCAGGGCGACGATGTCGAGCTTGGGCCAGCCGTACTTCGCGCCGGTGTAGCCGACCTGGAAGTTCCACAGGCTCTTGAGCTCGTTGACGACGACCCACGCGCGGTCCTTGCGGCCGGGCGCGACCCAGATGGTGCTGGGGAGATCTTCGTTCACCGAGACGGCCTCGAACTGGCCGATGGCGATGGCCGTCAGGTACGTGGAGTGCGGCTTCTCCTGCTTCCACTCGACGCGGCGCAGGTTCTTGCCCTGCTCCTGAAAGACCTCGTCCTTCGACTTCACGCCGTTGCTCAAGACCGTGTAGCGGCTGTCGACGATCGCGTAGACCTCGACCGACGCCTTGTCGCTGGGCTGATCGTTGTTGGGGAAGAAGCGCTGCGCGAAGTGCGGCTGAAAGTGCGTGAAGTAGTAGGGCAGCAGCTTGTCGTCTTCGGCGTCCTTCACCTTGAAGAAGCCTTCGTGGTTGGCGCCGGCCTTGCCCGTGTACGAGATCTCGACGGTGACCTCTTTGTTCGCGGCGAGCCCGGGCGTCTTCAGCGTCAGCGTGCCGGTGCGGGTCTCGGGGTCGTACTTGGGAGACGGGGTCGCGGGCTTGCCGTCGACCAGTGCGAACTCGACGGTGAGATCGTACGCGTCGAACTCGAGCTCGCCGGTGGCCTTCGTCGTCTTCACCTTCGCGATGAGCTTGTTCTTGAACGAGCCGTCGTCGGCGAGCGTCATCTCGATGCGGTAGCTCTGAGCGTCGTAGGGGCGGTTCTTCGGCAGGAACGCCGCCGGGTTTCCAGCAGCGAGCACGCAAGCCAGCAGGAGGGAGGTCGTCATGGCGCGGCTTGTATGACAATCGACCCACGGCCGCATTCATCGCGTGGAGCCGGCCGCCCACGAATTGAGATCACCCGAATTCGCTGGGAGGTATGGTGCCCGCCCTGATGGCGCTCGGCACCCAGCTGCGTGACGTCGTTGACGGCTTCAGCGAGCTGACGGCGCAGCACATTCGACTGGCTCGTCTCGAGCTCGCACAAGACGCGCGCTTCATCGGCGTTCGCGTGGGCGTGATCGCGGCGTTGGCTCCCTTGATTCTCGTGGGCTACGGCTTTCTCTGCGTCGCCCTCGCGCTGGTCCTGCGCCGCGTGATGCCGGCCGACCTCGCGTTCCTGTTGGTGGGCCTCGTGAACCTGATCGGGGGCGTGGCCGGCATCGCGGTCGCGGCGACGCAGCTGAACGAGAAGAAGGTGATGCACGAGACCCTGACCGAGCTGGAGGACACCTCGTCGATCGTGCTCCGCCAGGAAGGAGACGCGAAGTGAGCGACTCGGCCATCACCGTTCGACCGCCCTCCGCGCTCGCGCGCACGCAGACGCCCGACGAGGTGAAGGCGAAGCTGCACGCGGTTCGTGAGCGACTCAAGGGCCAGCTCGAGACGCTCGAGCGCGATCTCGGCGCCGTCGGAAAGTGGCGCGAAACGGTGCGCAAACACCCTGTGTTGACCATCGGCGGGCTGTTCGTCGCCGGGTACCTGCTTGGCCGTTGGTGGGGGCGGCGATGAACTCCACCGAAAGGACGACGACCATGGCGAACGAGACGGGCAAGGCTCCGGCGATGCCCGAGCTGCCTGAACAACTCAAAGAGCTGCAGGAGCGGTTCGCGCCGCAGCTCGAGCAGGCGATGGAGCAGGTGACCGAGGTGAACGAGCAGGTGAAGACGTTCATCAAGAAGAACCCGGGCACCGTGCTGATCGGGGCTGCCGCGTTGGGTTTCCTCGTGGGTCGATGGGCGTCACGTCGATGAGCGAGCCCTCGACGAAGCAGGTGCTCGAAGGGGCCGCGCCGATCGCCGCGAAGGAGATCGGTGAGCAGGTGACCGAGGTGCTCCAGAACGCGAACTCGGCGCTGAATGGCGTCGCTGACGCGGTGGGGATCACCGAGAAGGTCGAGCAGTCTCCCTACGGCATGGTCGCTGCGGCGCTGGGCGTCGGCTACGTGCTCGGCGGCGGCCTGTTCACGCCGACGACGTTTCGGGTGCTGCGCATCGGCATGAAGCTGGCGTCGATTCCCGCGGTTCGTGATCGCCTGCTCGACGTGGCCGAGTCGGCTGTCGACGGCATCTTGTCTTCGCAGAAGAAAGAGGAGTCACCATGAGTGCGACCGCGATGTTGTTGAAGAACCTGAGGAAGCTCGCCGACGTGGACAAGGACGACGTGCTCGATCTCGTCGGCCTCGAGGAGCGCCGCACGGCGTCGGACAAGCTGGTGCCGGCCCTCGCGTTGTTCGGTGCGGGTGTGCTCGTCGGCGTCGGCCTCGGCCTGATGCTCGCGCCCAAGCCCGGCAAGGAGCTGCGGGAAGACGTGAAGGCGAAGCTGAACAAGGGCACCGCCACGCCCGAGACGAACGGTCAGCCGGCTGCGGCGACTGCGAAGGTCTGACCGTCGCTCAATGGCAGCGAAGAAGAAGCGGCCGAACGCGAAGCCGAAACGAAAGCCGGTGCGGCGAGATCCGCTCCGTGCGACGCCGCCGCGAGCATTTCCGCGTGACACGCCGGTCGAGACGCGCGCCGTGACGCTGATCGAACCGGCTGCGCCAGTCGGGGTTGTTGACACGTCATCGGCCCTCGCGACCCGGCCAGAGACCATCGAGGCCGCCTACGACGCGTGGGACGAGCTCCGGGCCGAGTTGCGCACCGTGAAGGCGAGCTTCGCGTCGGAGCGTGAGCGGCTCGAGCAGCAGGGCGCGTTGTTGCTCGGTGCGGTGCAGACCGTGCTGCCTGCGGCTGGCGGGGAAGGGCTCGCGAAGCGCAGTGAGCTGAACGCGCTGGCGGCCGAGGCGAAGCGTGGACTGAAGGCCGCGCAGGACGATCTCGAAGCGCGCGCGAAGCAGGCTGAGGCGGCGTTGAACGAGGCGGTCGCCCACGTCGTCTCGGAGCTGCGGGCTCGTGTGGCGCGGCAGGCCGAGCTCGCGAAGCCGTCGCTCGAGCTGATGGTGCGCGTGCTGCCGAACGACCAGCGCATTCTTCACCTGCGCCGGCCGTCGCCAGATGCTGCGGTGACGCTGTTGTTCGTGACGAGCGGGCGGGTGCCGACGAGATACGGCGCGCTGTTCGACGATTCGACCGAAGAGGCGACGCTGGCTCCACCCGTGCTTTACGCGGACGAAGGTGTGCGTGACGTTCGGCTGAAGGCGCCCGAGCTGCAGAAGCTGCTCGAGGAGCGCCCGACGTTGTGGCCGATCAAAGGCATGCTGCCGATGCTGACGCCGTTCGGGTTCTTGCGCTGGCTCGAGCGAGGGCCCGTGATGGAGGCCGAGCTGGCTGACGGTGATGGTTTTCGGAACCTGCTGACGAAGACCGAGGCCGAGCAGATCACCGGCGCGTTGTTGGCGCTGAAGCTCGAGGGACGAATCGAGCTCGAGCTCGTTCGCGGCTAACGCCACCGCTGCTGCCAGTGTTCTGGCGCCCCATCCGCGAGTATTCGGGTGAACGCTCCATTCCATTCGGGATAGCGGGCCTCGAGGTTCTCGAGCGCGACGACCATCAGCTGGTCAGGAACGTTCTCGACCGCGTCGAAGAGTTGCGCCCGTTGCGGCGTCCGTCTCCCAGGCTTGACCCGGGCGAGGATGAGAACCCGCTGAAGCAGACAGACTCATCGGGAAGTTGGTAGGCCATGGCGTCCGAACACCGCCGACCGAGCCTTATGCCCCGCTGCCTTGTTCCCCTGATTCTCCTGGTCGCGTGCGGGCGCACCGAGTTGGTCACGTACGATCAGCCGATTCCTCCGCCGGTCGATGCGGGCCGCGACGCAGGAGTCGACGCAGGCCTTCGCGACGCGGGTCTTCGTGATGCCGGGGTCGATGCCGGGCGACCCGACGCCGGGCGCTTCGATGCCGGAGTCGATGCCGGTCTGCCCGACGCTGGCTTCGACGCTGGCGTGCGCCCCGACGCGGGCCGAGTCGACGCGGGGTTCGATGCGGGCTTCGACGCCGGCCCGGGCCTCGCGGCCGACGACATCATCTACCTGCATGACTCCGCTGCACTGTACGGCTACCTGCCGCGCACCAACACGTTCACGCGCATCGCGACGATCACCTGCAACCGGCCCACCGATCTCGCGATCGATCAAGCCGGCCGCGCCTTCATGATCGCCGGCTTCACGCTCTATCGGCTCAACCTGCAGACAGGCGTGTGCACGCCGCTCGCGACGCTCCCTGAGCTGCTGCTCACGCTCCAGTTCCTGCCTGCGGGCGTCGTCGACCCGACCGCCGAAGGACTCGTCGGCTACGGCCCCATGTCGTACTGGGAGTTCGAGCCTGCGACGGGCATGGCGATGGCGCTCGGCTCGAGCGATCTCGGCTTCAACCAGATCCCCAGCGGCGATCTCACGGCGCTCGAAGACGGCGGCGCGTTCCTCACCGTGAAGGACGCGAACGGCGGCACGGTGTGCTCCGACTGCCTCGTGCGCATCAACCCGCAGACCGGCGCGGTGGTGGAGCGGTACGGCCCCATCGGCGTCACCTCGGTCTGGGGGCTCGCCACCTTCGACAACAAGCTCTATGGCTTCACGAATCAGGGCGAGGCGGTGATCCTCGATCTGCTCGGCGATGGTGGCGTCGCTGCCCGGCAGCTCGGAACCTCCCCGGGCCGTGCGTTCTGGGGAGCCGCTGCTCGACCGGGTGCAGGCTCGGCCCGCGACGGCGGGTGACGGCACTGGTCTCTTGGGTGCGGCTGAGCGATCGTGCCGTTACTCCTGCCGCCGATGCGCCTCGCCTTCTTCGATCTCGACCGAACGCTGCTCTCCGTGAACTCGGGTGAGCTGTGGGTGCGTCGTGAGCTCGCGCTCGGCAACATCAAGAAGCGCCAGGCCATGCGCGCGATGTGGTGGCTCGTTCGGTACGAGCTCGGCTTCGCGTCGGGCGAAGACATGGTGGCCGAGGCCGTCACGCACATCACCGGCGTCCCGGCGAAGGCGTTGCTGCAGCGCACAGCGACGTTCTACGAGACCGAGGTTCGCCGCACGTTCCGCCCGGGCGCGCTCGAGATGCTCGAGCACCATCGCAAGGCAGGCGATCGGCTGGTGATGCTCACCTCGTCGTCACACCTGCTCGCCGAGATGGCAGCAGCCGAGCTCAGGTTCGACGCCGTGCTCTCGAACCGGCTGCAGATTGGCGCTGATGGCAACCACACTGGGCTGATCGAAGGGCGCGTCTGCTTCGGCGAGGGCAAGCTCGTGCACGCGACCGCCGAGGCCGATCGCGTGGGGGCTTCGGTGCGCGATGCGGCCTTCTACACCGACAGCTTCAGCGACCTGCCGGTGATGGAGGTCGTGCAGACACCCGTCGCGGTGAACCCAGATCAACGTCTGCGTCGGCACGCGCAGAAACGCGGCTGGAAGATCGTCGATTGGGGAGAGCCGATCGCCCGCGTCGCCTGAGTGGCGCAGGTTTTGAAGCGGGCGCCCCCGTGCTCCAGCTGATCCTCGTCGTCCTCGCGCAAACGCAGGCCCTCACGCCTCAGTCCGACGTCAACGCTGTCACCGGTGTCACACTCGCGACCGACATTCCTGTCGCGCGGGCTGGCGGCTTTCTTCCTCGAGACGTCGAGCTTCAGTGGGCCGGAATCGCGGCGCGGGTCGCGGCGGTCGCGCTGGCGGTTCCGCTCGGAGGCGCAGCCGGCACCCTCGTGGGTGGGGTGCTGGTGTTCCTCACGCTCTCGTATTCGATGCCGCTCCCGTTGCTTGCCGTCGCTGGCGTCGTCGGAGGCGCGCTCGGCCTGCTCGCTGCCTGCGTCATTGGCAGTCGAACGGTGAAGGAGGATCTGATCGTGGCGTTGCCGATCGTTCTCGGGGTGGTGCTGACTGGAGTCGGGCTCGTCGGCGCAGTCGTTCTGGGCCTGCTTCCCTTCATTCCGGCGGTGGCGATCACCTCAGGGCTGGCGCTGGCGACACCCATCGTGACGGCGTTCTCGAAGCGCTGGGCTGCGCGAGAAGCGTACGGCCTCGAGTTGGCGCGCTTCTGAGCTGATCTCCCGCGCTCCGATGGTGTTCGCACACGGGAGCGGAGCGTCGAGACGCCCGAGCCTGTAGCGTGCGCCGCCCATGACGCTCATCAGCCTGCTCGTCACGCTCTCCATCGCCGCCAAGCCGCCGCCCGATCCGCGCCTCGATCTGCTCGAGGCCATGGTGGCCGAGATCGATCGCAGTCATCAGTCGCTGACGCTCAAGGAGAACCCGCCGCCGTACTTCGTGAGCGCGCAGGTGAAGGACTACCTGCACCACGAGCTCGGCGCGAAGTACGGAGCCCTCTTCGCCGACTCGGCCGATCGTGAACGCAAGCTCGCCGCCGACGTGCGGGTGGGTTCGTACGAGTTCGACAGCAGCCTCGGAGACGAACTCGATCTGACGTTCTCGACGAAGGGTACGAGCTTCTTCGCGCCGAAGCAGGGGCCGATCGACGACGACCCGGCCGCACTCCGAAACGCGCTCTGGCTCGTGATCGACGAGAAGTACAAGAGCGCGCTCTTCAACTTCCTCAAGAAGAAGGGTGACGATGTCTACGCCGTAGACATTCCAGGTCGCTCCTCGTCGTTCACGAAGCAGGAGCGCGAGCTGTTCGTTGGCCCGCGCGCGGCGTACTCGTTCTCGAGAGATCGGTGGGTCGCGCTGTCGAAGTCGCTCTCGCTGAAGCTCGCGACAGAGAAGGCGTTCTTCGACTCCGAGGTGCGGGTCGCGGGCGACAAGGTGGTGAGGCTGTTCGCGTCGAGCGAAGGCACGCGCATCGTGACCGAGACCACGCTCTTCAGCGTTCGCGTCTCGGCCGTGACCCGCGCCGATGATGGCCAACTGCTCGAGAACTCGCGTGACTGGTATGCGCCACGGGAAGACCAGCTGCCGAGCGACGACGAGATCACGAAAGAGACGGCCAGGATGATGGCCGACCTGCTCGCGCTGAAGTCGGCTCCCACGATCGACCCCTACACCGGGCCGGCGCTCTTCGAGCCCGACGCGGCGGGCGTGCTCTTTCACGAAGCCGTCGGCCATCGGCTCGAAGGTGAACGTCAGGACAACGACGCCGAAGGGAAGACGTTTCGAGGGCAGGTGGGCAAGCCGGTCTTGCCCGCGTTCTTGAGCGTGTTCGACGATCCCACCCTGGCGGCGCGCGCGGGGCGGGCGCTCAACGGGCACTACGCCTTCGATGAAGAAGGCGTGGCGGGCCAGCGGGTCACGCTCGTGCAGGACGGCGTGCTGAAGAACTTCCTGCTCTCGCGGCGGCCGACGGAAGGGTTCACGAAGTCGAACGGGCATGGGCGCGCGCAGAGCAACCGCAAGCCGGTCGCGCGCATGGCGAACCTGATCGTCGAGTCGAAGAAGAGCCTGGCCGACGTCGACCTGAAGAAGGCGCTGATCGCCGAGGCGAAGCGGCAGGGCAAACCGTACGCGCTCATCATTCGCGACATCACCGGCGGCAACACGAACACCACCTCGTATGGCTACCAGGCGTTCAAGGGCACGCCGCGCATGGTGGTGCGGGTCGACGTGCGCGACGGGAAAGAGACGCTCGTGCGTGGGGTCGAGATCGTCGGCACCCCGCTGTCGTCGATCAACAAGGTGCTCGCGACCGGCAAGAAGGAGGGCGTCTTCAACGGCTTCTGCGGCGCCGAGAGCGGCATGGTGCCGGTGTCGACGGTGGCTCCTGCGGTGCTGCTGCAGGAGATCGAGCTGCAGCGGTCGATGGAGGGGAAAGATCGACCGCCGCTCCTGCCCAGCCCGTTCTCAGCGGGCGACGCGCGGTGACTGCTTCGACGGCGCCTTCTTGATCGGCAGCCGCTTCACATCAGCGCCTTTCGGAGCGGTCTTCTGCGGCGGCTTCGGCGGCTGCGGCTTCGACTTCTGCTCCGGCTTCAGCTCGACCACCTGCGCGACGACGGGCGCGATCTCGTTCACCGCTGGAATGACGACCTCGGGCACCGGCTGCACCTTCACGGGCGCAGCGTCGTGCGCGGCGTAGAACGCCTCGAGCTGCGGCCAGAGCGTCTTCGCCGCGTGCTTCGAGACCACGGCGCCGACGTGCCCACCCGGCAGGTGCAGGTGCTGCTTCACCTTCGAGCCGATCGCCTCGATCAACGCCGCGGCGCTGGGCCCCGGCACGATGTTGTCGTGCTCGAAGCTCACGGCCAACGTGGGGAAGGTGATGTTCTTCAGGTCGACCTTCTTGCCCGACAGCGCGAAGCGCCCTTCGAGCAGGCCGTCCTCCTGGTACAGCGCCTTGATGTAGCGGCGGTAGAACTCACCCGGCAGCGAGACGTTGTCGTTGCCCCACGTCTCGAGCGCGAGGAACCCGTCGAGGAACTCGTCGTTCCACGCACGATCGAGCAGCGAGACGGCCTTCGAGAGCGAGAGCGTCGGCCGCAGCATGTGAAACGCCGACTGCAGCAACTGCCACGGCACCGTGCCCACCGCGTTCACCAGCGCGTCGACGTCGAAGCCGCGCGAGTTCGTCCACTTCGAGAGCAGGCTGCCGTCGTTGAAGCGCACCGGCGCGGCGAGGGCCACCATCGAGGCGATGTGCTCGGGGTGAACCGCGCCGTGAATGGCCGTGAGCGTGCCGCCCATGCAGTAGCCGAGCAGGTGCACCTTCTCGTGCGGCACCGTCTTCGCCACCACCCGAATCGCGCGCCCCAGCCAGCGATCGACGACGTCGTCGAACGTGACGAAGCGGTCTTCGTCGCCCGGCGTGCCCCAGTCGATGCAGTAGACGTCGAAGCCGCGCTTCACCATGAACTCGGCGAACGACTTGCCCGGCATGAGATCGAGCACGTAGTGGCGGTTGATGAGCGACGGCACCAGCAGCATCGGCGTCTGGTACGCGAGGCCTTCGGGGCGCGCGCGGTAGCGCAGCAGCTTCCACTTGTTCTCTTCCCACACGACGTCTGCGGGCGTGGCGCCGACCTGCGGCTTCGTGCGCGTCGCAAGTGACAACAGGTTGGTGAGGCTTTTCAGCTGCATGGTTCAGCCCTCGTAGAGCGCGTCGATCGTCTTGCCGAACTTCTGGGTGACCTGCTTGCGCCGCACCTTCAGCGTCGAGGTCAGATAGCCCGCGTCGATGGTGAGCGGCTCGTCGAGAATCGCGAACTTCTTGATCGTCTCGTAGCTGGCGAGCTCGCTGTTCACCTGGTCGACGCGCTTCTGCACGAGTGCGCGGCGGGCCTCGGGGCGGGCGCCTGGCGCGACGCCGTTCTGGTCGAGGTGCGCGTTCACGGCCGCGTCGTTGAGCCACACCCCGGCGACCAGGTAGCGCTGCGCGTCTCCGAAGACGACGACGTGCGCGATGAACGGGTCGTCCTTGAACCGAATCTCGATGTTCGCCGGCGCGACGTTCTTGCCGCCCGCCGTGACGAGGATGTCTTTCTTGCGATCGACGATCTGCAGAAAGCCGTCTTCGGTCCACCGGCCGACGTCGCCCGTCTTGAGCCAGCCGTCGTCGGTGAAGGCCTCTTTCGTCGCCGCGGGATCCTTGTGGTAGCCGGCGAACACGTTGGCGCCCTTGGCGAGAATCTCGCCGTCTTCAGCGAGCTTCACCTGCACCGACGGCAACGGCTTGCCGACCGAGTCGAAGCGGAACGCGTCCGGGCGGTTGAGCGTGAGCGTCGGAGACGACTCCGTCAGGCCGTAGCCCTCGGTGATGAGCAGGTTGTTCGCGAAGAACAGCTCTTTGACCTCGCGCTTGAGGCCAGCGCCGCCAGAGAGACAGAAGCGCAGATTGCCGCCGGTGGCCTTGAGCAGCGCCGCGCGACGCTTCGCCGGGTCGGTCTCGGGCATCGCCGACATCGCGAGCTTCTCCCAGACGGCGGGCACGCTCATGAAGACGGTGGGTTTCACCTCGGTGAGGTGCGGCATCACCTTGGCTGGGTCGGACATGTACGTGATCCACCCGAAGGAGTTGCCGAGACACGCCTCGCCGAACCCGAAGATGTGGCTCATCGGCAGCCAGAGCAGATCGACGTCGCCCGAGTCCTGGAGCAGCGGGCCGTTGCACTTGAGCCAGTCCTGGCCGTTGACGCCGACATTGCGGTGCGTGAGCGGAACGCCCTTGGGGTTGCCCGAGGTGCCGCTCGTGTAGAGCATCTGCCCGACCTGATCGAGCGAGACCGAGGCGAGCAGCCGCTCGAACTCCTGCGGCGCCTCCTGATCGCGCGCCTGACCCATGGCCTGCACGCGCGCCCAGGTGACGAGCTTTCGCTCGACCTCGGCGATGGGCGGCACCGGCTTTCCTTCGTTGCGCAGCTTCTCGATGATCGGGCCCGCGTCCATCGCGGTGGGGCCGAGCGTGACGATGCGCGCGACGTGCTCGTAGTCGCTCCACGCCTCGAAGATGCGCGAGAGCAGCGCGGGCGTGTCGACGAAGACGAGCTTGGTGTCGGAGTGTTTGACGACGTACGCGGCCTGCGGCGCCGTGTTCGCCGGGTACACGGGCACCATCACGCCGCCCGCGGCCTGAATCGCCATCGCGGCCGAGATCCACTCCACCGAGTTCGGCGCGTAGATCGCGGCGCGATCACCCGGCTGAATGCCGTTCGACGCGAGGAAGAGCGTCGCGTGACGAATACCCTTCGCGTACGCGCCCCAGGTCACGGCCTTCCAGTCGCCCTCGGGGGTCGGGAGCATGAACCGCGGCCTCGAGCGCCTCTGTTCGAGGGTGTCGAAGATCGCGCGCGGCGCCGGCTTCAGTTCGAGATACGGCGTGATGTCCATGGTGAACCCCCGGGGTGTCGAGCGTGTAGGCGCCCTTTAGTTCTTCTGCGTCTTGTTGAGGTCGGCGAGCTTCTCTTCGAGATCGATCAGGCGGCTCTGCAGCTGGTTGAGCGCGTGCAGGGTCTTCTCCTGATCGCGGCGCGTGGGCAGACCGAGCGTGCCCCACCACTGCGCGACGGCCTTGTCGGTCGCGGCCTTGAGCTTCATCGTCGTCGTCAGCATGCCGCCCATGGGCGTCAGCACAGCGGGGCTCTTGAGCACAGACTCCATCATCTCGGCCGTCTTCTGCTCCCAGGTGTCGAAGCCCTTCTTCCAGGTTTCCCAGATCATCGTGTCGTCCTTTCGAGGTTGGTGCTGCGTTCTAGAAACCGAGCCGTCGAAGCTCGGTCGTTTGGGTGAAGTCGTCGTTGGGCTCGTTGTCGGCGCTGACGGCGCGGGCCACTTCGCCGAAGCACTCGAAGACGAAGCCGACCTGGCGGCGGGTGAGTGAGGCGCCGACCGCGGGCTCGATGGTGAGCGTGGTGCGAACGCGCATGGCCTGAGTGAAGGCGACGTCGGGCAGCTCGAGGGTGCCCGCGGCGTCGACGCGCTGCTGGTAGGTGTCACGGTCGGCGAACGGCAGCCCGCGCACGGTCGCGTTGCGTACCTCGCTCGAAGACACCCACTGCTTGCCGGGCTCGAGCGGGAAGCGGAACGTCGCGATCGGCGTCGAGTACACGACGAGCGTCTTGCCCAGCGCCGGAGCCTCTTCTTTCGAGGCGTAGCCGAGCAGGAAGAGCGTGGAGCCGTCGTTCAGGTAGACGCCCTCGATGCTGCCGGCGAGATCGAGCGGCGCGGTGAACTGCGCAGTGGGAAAGCTCGCGCGGTACCACTTGCCCTCGAGGTTGGCGGCGGTGATGGTGGCGACCTGATCGTCGGCGTAGTCGGTGGCCATCTGCCAGACGCGGCGGCCGGCGCCGTCGGTGACTCCGGCGAGATCGACGGGTCGACGGGTGCCGGCCGGGTTCACCAGGTAGCGCACGGGAACGCCGAAGGCCGTCTTGAGCTCGGTCGCTTCGATCTTGCCATCGAGGTTCGGCACGCACTCGAGCGGCGCCACGGCTTGCGGCACGTAGGCATTGCGCTCGGGCACGGTGCGGTTCGGGTCGCAGGCGACGATCAGCAGCAGAATGGGCAGCGCGCGGATGATCATGGTTCAGAACTTCCAGGCCAGGCGAACGCGGCCGAGCTGGGCGGGCGTCGCGGTGAGGTTCTGCGAGGGGTTGTTGAAGGCCCCGAAGGGGAACAGCACGGCGTATTCGGCGAGCACGTCGAAGCCGTCTTTCGACTCCCACGCGAGCGCGCCGTGCAGCTCGAAGCCGAGCAGGGCGTCGTTGTTGGGCGTCGACTGCGCGTAGATCGACCGCGACAGCGTTCCCGACGCCTTCAGGTTCAGCTGCGTGCTCGTGAAGTCGAGCAGCCGCAGACGGCCCCACGGGCGCACGTAGAGCGAGTCGGTGACGGTGCCGATGATCTCGGCCCAGAGAACGCGATCGACGCGGTAGTCGGGGTTGAAGCGGAAGTTGTCGACGCGGTTGTCGCGCGGAACGTTCACCTGCGCGCCATCGAGCTCGCCTGCCGTCGCGGGTTTGTTGCCCGTGGGGAACGCGCCGAAGCCTGGAGCCGAGTCTCCGCTCGCGTAGCCCGCGTTGAGGCCGCCCACGATGATGGAGTCGTTCGCGCCGAACTGCGTCTCGAGCGCCGCGCCGAACTGGGCCGACTGCACCTTGTCGCGCAGCAACACGCCCGGCAGCAGCGAGGCCTGCTCCGACTCGGCGAACAACATGGCGCCTTCGATCTCGACGCGGAACGACGGCGCCGTCAGCCGGGCCCAAGCATCGGCCGCGAGCGCGCGATAGCCACGACGCATGACCGACGCGGGCGTGAGCGGGCGCGGGTTCAGCACCGGCAGGTACGTCTCGGGCGCGTCGAAGTCCTGCCAGCGGTGCGAGAGGAACGCGCCGTACTCGAACGTCATCTTCCCGGCCTTCGTGCGGCGGCGGCGCGAGAGATCGTCACGAACGTTCATCCACGCGAAGGTGACGCTCTTCACGTCGAGCGCGTTGTCGAGCACGAGCTGGCGCTGGTTGTCGCGGCGGTACGGCGTTGGGCCGACGGCCGAGAAGTCGTACGCGACGGCCCACAGGTGACCGCCCAGCGCGGTGACGAAGGCGAGGCGATCGGCCGCGTCGCCGTGGTTGCAGTCGAGGCAGTCTCCGCCGTTCGACAGCATGCCCAGGCCCCACTGGTTGCCCATGCGGCCGGCCGCGAAATAGCCGATCGGCGTGAGCACCTCGCCGTACGCGCGCTTGATGCGGAAGAGCGAAGAAGGCAGCTGGCCGGGCGACGCGGCGGGCGTCGGCGCGTTTCCGGTTCCGGGCGAGAGCACGGGAGTCGAGCCCAGCACGAGGTTGTCGATCAGATCGGCGCGCACCTTCACTGCTGCAGCTGCGAACGGCGCGTAGATCGCGAGATCGGTGCGCAGGCGCATGTCGGCGAGCGCGAGGTCCTGACCCAGGGGATCCGACAGGGGCACCGAGAAGAGCGGCAGGCCGCTCGGGGTGGTTCCGCGATCGAGATCGAGGTTGTGAAGCAGATCGCCGCGCAGGCGGAAGAAGCCGCTCACCTTCACCTCGGCCTTCTCGCGCACGAGCAGATCTTCACCGTGGGCGCCGAGGCCAGAAGGAGACGTCGCGACGACGAGCGAGAGGAGGGCGCCGATCACATGCCCTCCAGGAACGCGACCAGCTCGCGGTTCGACTCCGCGATCGCCTCGATCATCGGGAAGTGGCCGCAGCGCGGGTAGACGACCATGCGCGCGTTGGGCAGCTGGCGAACGAGGCGTTCACCGATCGACGGCGGCGTGACGATGTCTTCACGGCCCCAGAGCAGCAGGGTGGGCTTGGCGATCGTCGAGTACTTCGGCTCGAGGTCGTTGAAGGTCATGCCACGCACGGCCTCGAGGGCGGCGGCGCGGGTGCCCGGGCGCTCCATGGCGCGCTCGACGTCTTCCACCAGCTTCTCGGGGATGATCTCGGGGTCGTAGAACCCGTTCGCCAGGCGCTCTTCGCCGCGCTCCGAATAGAAGGCCGCGAAGAGGAACTCACCCACGCCCTTCGCGCGCGCGAGCTGGAACATCGACGGCAGCTGCTGCTCGTAGACCCACGCGTCGTAGAGGGCGATGCGCTCGACCGCGTCGGGGTACGCGATGGCGAAGGCGAGGGCGACCGAGCTGCCCCACGAGTGGGCGACGATGGCGGCCTTGTCGATGCCGCGCTCCTTCATCAGCGCCTTCAGCATCGAGGCCTGCGCCGTGGGCGAGTAGTCACCGACGGGCCGATCGGTCCACCCGAAGCCCTTCAGGTCGATCGCCAGTACGCGGTGCTTCTTCTTCAGCTCGGGAATGACGGCGACCCAGTTCTCGATGCTCGAGGCGAAGCCGTGGAGCAGCACCACCGGCGGGCCTTCACCCACGTCGAGGTACCGAACGCGGGTGCCTTCGACGGTGAGGAAGGTGGCGCCGACGGGCTCACCCTTCATGGTGCCCTGGTGGTGCGACAGGCAGCTCGTGCTGCACACGCACAGCAGGGCAGGGAGCACCCAGCGGCCAGCGATGCTGAGCGCGCCCCGACGGCTCACTGCGACAACCTCCGCACTTCCTTCGAGGTGGTGAACTCGGTGCTGGTCTCGAGGTCACGCGAACGAATGGAGGCGACGGTGCCGAAGCACTCCGTCACGTACTGGAACTGGCGGAAGCTGGTGTTCGCGAACGGGTTGAGCGGAACGCTGCGCTCCATCGTCGTTCGCACCCGCAGCACGGGGAAGCGGGCGTTGGCGTAGGGCGTGAGCGCGTCGCCAGTGCGGTCGACGGTCGAGGTGTACGTGTCGGTCGTGCCCGAGATGGGCAGCAGGTTGACGACACCGGTCACCGCGGCGGCCGTCGTCCACGTGTCGCCGGCCCGCAGGGGGAACTGCAGGATCTTCACGGGCGGCGTGTAGTTGAGGCGGGTCGACAGCGCGCCGTCGGTCGGTGACGCCGTGCCGAGGAGGAAGAGGCCGTCTGCGTTCGAGGTGAAGACGGCCAGCAGGTCGGTGCCCTGGCCGAGGGGCACGACGTAACCCGCGTCGGGGTAGTGCGACTCGAACCACTTGCCCTGAATCGCCTGGGTCTCGACGAGCGTGTTCATGTCGCCAGTGAGCGCCTGCGTGAAGTCCCACAACCGCCCGCCATCGGGCTGCGCCACGCCTGCGGTGTCGAACGCCGTCTGGCCCGAGACCTTGAAGGTCGCGCGAAGGCCGGGGCCGGTGATGACTTCGTTGCGGGTGATGATGCCGTCGTTGTTCGGCAGGCAGCCCATCGAGCCTCCGCCGCCGCCCATCGTCGTGGAGCCGCCAGCAGCGCCCCCCGCCATCTGTCCGCCTGCGCTCCCTCCCGCCATGGAGCCACCGGCCTGACCACCCGCCGACGCTGCGCCTCCGCCAGCGCTCCCCCCGCCCATCACCACGGGCTGGCACTTGCCTTCGCCGGTACAGACGCCGCTCGCACAGTCGGCTCCGACGCGGCAGTCCGGCGCAGGAGGGTTGGTTCCACACGCGACCACGATGAGGCACGGCACGACGAGTCGAAGACGAAGCAAGGCGACCTCCGGGCGGGCCCATACGCGCTCGGCCGCGGCGAATCCACCCCACCCGGGGCGACGTCCGGCGCGGTCGAGGCTCGCGGTTGGGTTCATGTGCGGTTGCAGCAAAGTGGGCCGCAAATGACGCTTTGTGGCA
>JAACJQ010000399.1 GCA_016879935.1 Archangiaceae bacterium
CGTTGAAGAACCTCGTGCGCACCGGAGACGTCGTGCACCGCATCGAGGGCTCGTTGTCGGGAACGCTCTCGTACCTCGCCGACGCGGTGATGCAGGGCGTGCCGTTGTCGCGGGCCGTCGCGAAGGCGCGCGAGAAGGGCCTCACCGAGCCGCACCCGCGTGACGACCTCTCTGGCCTCGACGTCGCGCGCAAGGGCGTGATTCTCGCGCGTGAGCTCGGCGCGGCCATCGAGGTCGCCGACGTCGCGGTGGAGCCCTTCGTTCCCGCCGAGTGGCTGCGTGAAGCCGACGCCGACGTGTTCGTGCGAAAGCTCGAAGGGCTCGACCGTTCGTTCGCCGAGCAGGTGGAGCGGTATCGCCGCGAGGGCCTCACGCTGCGTTACCTCGCCCAGGTGGTGCGAACGGAGCAGGGCGTTCGGGTGAAGGTGGGCCCGGTGGCGGTCGACGCGAAGCACCCGGCGACGAGCCTGCGTGGCGAAGAGGCGATGGTGGTCTTCTCGACGCAGCGCTACCGCGAGTACCCGCTCATCGTGCGCGGCGCTGGCGCGGGTGGAGACGTCACGGCCGCCGGTGTGCTCGCAGACATCTTGCGGCTCGCTCAGAACGTGCGCGGCAGGGCGTGACTCACTTCGCCCTCGTGTCTCCGATGACGACGACGACCTGAAATGGGGTCTGGCCCGGCCACGGCTTCACGGTGATGGGGCCGAGCACGGGCTCGAGCTTCTTCGCGACCGTCTTCGCGTCGGCCTCCGACTTCGGGCCGAAGAAGATCTCCGACACCGTTCGCGGTTTCGTCGCCTGCGGCCCCAGGATGAAGAGGAGCTTGTCGTCTTTCCACCCGTCGATGAGCGCCCACGTCGCGTCGGCCAGCTTCTCGTCCTTCGAAGCAGGCACGAGGTTCACGACGACGTCGCCTTCGCCGCTCTCGTCGCCGACGACCATCGGGTGCCTCGGGACTTCCAACATCGACGTGCTGGCGCTCTCGACGCGAATGAGCAGACCGGTCTCGCTGGCCGCCAGCACCACGAAGTCGATGTCGAACGACCACTGAAGCGTTCCCAGCCCCGCACAGGCGTCTGCTTCGCCCATGCACTTCTGCGTGCCGCTCCCCTTCGCGGTCACCCGGTTGTCTTTGAGCGTGTACGAACCCTGACCGACCGCGACGTCCGGCCCGGTGGCGCTCACCACGCCCTTCTTCTTGAAGGAGTACGTGTTGTCGCCGGCCTGAAGTTCGAGGCCTTTGTCGAGCAGCGCCTTGATGGCCTTCGTCGTGGGCGGCCCCAGCTCGTGAATCGGCGCGGCAGTGGCGGTCGCGGCGAACAGCAGGGTGAGTGCGAAGGCGCGCATGCGGTGGGTTTACTGCATCGTCACCGTGGCAGACGGCTAACGTGCGCGCGTGGCTCGCAAGACGCTGAAGCTGGTGCAGCTCCCCGTTCCTCCTCCAGCGGCGTTCGCGGCGACGGGCAACGTTCCCCTCGCGGCGGGTTGTCTCGGCGTCGCGGCCAACGTGCATGGCTTCTCGAATCGCGTCGCGGTCGAGGTCGTCGCGCCGTCGCTCACCGACAGCCTCGGAGACACCGAGCTCGCCGACCGCATCGCTGCCGACGAGCCCGACATTCTCGGGCTCTCGCTGTACCTGTGGAACGTCGAGCGAAGCCTCCACCTCGCGCGCGAAGTGAAGCGCCGTTCACCGCACACGATGGTGATGGTCGGTGGCCCCGAGGTGAGCGCCGACAACACGTGGCTGCTGGGGCAGAGCGGCTACGACGTCGCGGTCGCGGGAGAAGGTGAAGAGACGCTCGCCGAGCTGCTCGAGTACACGCTCGAAGGGCGCGACGTGGCGGGGCTCGCTGGCGTCTCGGTGCGCACGCCCGCGGGCCTGACGCCGTTCGGTCCGAAGCGCTCGGCGAAGTTCGCGCTCGCACAGTACCCATCGCCGTACCTCGAGGGCCTGGTGCCAGTGGAGCCGCAGCGCTCGGTCTACGTCGAAGGCGCGCGTGGCTGCCGCTCGAAGTGCACGTTCTGCTTCTACCCGAAGGCCGAGAGCGGGCTTCGACTGCTCGATGCTTCACGCGTGGAGGCGCTGGTGTCGGGGCTGAGGGAGCGTGGTGCGAAGGAGCTCTCGTTTCTCGACCCGACCTTCAACCATCGGCCCGACTTCGAGCCCGTGCTCGAGGCGCTCATTCGTGCGAACCCGAAGCGTGAGCTGTCGTTCTTCGCCGAGGTGCGGCCGGAGGGGCTGAGCGCGAAGCACGCGGCGATGCTGGCGCAGGCCGGCTTCACGAAGCTCGAGATTGGCCTGCAGTCGGTCAGCGCGAAGACGCTCAAGCGCGTTCAGCGTGGTGGCAACCCGGCGATGGTGGCGGCGGCGGCGAAGCTGATGCGCAGCGAAGGCATCGACCTGCTGCTCGACCTCATCGTGGGCCTGCCCGGAGACACCGCCGACGACGTCGCGCGCGGCGTCGACTACCTCGAGAAGCACCAGCTCGGTGAGTTCGCCCAGGTGTTCGCGTTGTTCGTGTTGCCCGGCACCGCGATGCGCGACACCGCGATTGCCGACGGCCTCGTGTTCGAGCCCGAGCCGCCGTACCGAATCATTCGCACCGCGACGATGGACGAGCAGGCCATCGCCGAGGCGCTCGCGGCTGCCGAAGAGCGCCTGGGCCGCCGCCTCGATGAGCGCCCACGCCCGCACCTCGTCGAGCGCGGAGAGACACGCGACGTGTTTCACCTCGACCTCGACGAGGAAGTCGTCGCTCCCGCGCGCCCCGGGGCACAGCACGTGGCGCTCTGGTTGGAAGCAGACGACCTCTTCTCGAAGCGCGATGCGGTGCTGGCAGCCATCGGCGCGCGGCAGGCCATCGACCCGTACGCGACGCTCGACGTGGTGTTGGCGCCGACGCAGCCGTTCCCCCTCGACCTGCTCGACCTCGTGGCGGCGAAGCTGGACGCAGGTGTACCCAGCTACGCGACCCGCGCGCTCAAACACCGGAGCGGTGACGACGTGCACCGGCTCACCGTGTCGTTGAAGGCGACGACGTCGATGCCGCCCGACTGGCTCGAAGCGGTGATGGCGCAGGTGCAGGTGTTTCGCGACCAACCACCGTCGCGCGCGCTCGCCGATGCGGCGGAGTTGGGTGACACGCTTCCCTCGGCGCGCATCGTGGGCGACGTCGACGCCGAGACGCTCGCGAAGCTCGAAGCGGCCGTCGACCCCGAGTGTGTCGTCTTCGCGAACCGGGAGCTCGAGACGCAGTGGCAGCGGCGAGTGCTCGGTTATGGCGACGCCGGCTCCTGAGTCGGGCTGAGCACGAAGCGCCCGGCTACGCTGGCGGCATGTTCGTGAACCTTGGAGGGCCGGAGAGACGCGAAGACCTCGTCGGGCTGTTGCTCGAGTGTCACGAGCGCATTCGCCGGTTCAGCCGGCTCGCCGTCGAAGTCGCCACGCGGGTCGACCTCTCGCCTCACGACCTCGAAGACGCCTGCGCGCGCTGCGAGCGGTACTTCGTCGAGGCGTTGCCGAAACACGTGGCTGACGAAGAGCTGACGCTGCTGCCTCGCCTGAAGGGAATGGGCGTCGACGCAGCGCTGGCGACGATGCACGCCCAGCACGAGACGCACGCGCCGTTGCTCGTTGAGCTGCTCGAAGGGCTGCGACAGCTTCGCGCGGAGCCCTCGGCGCAGGCGCGTGAACGGCTCGCCACCGTCGCCCGTTCTCTCGTCGCCGAGTTCGACGTGCACCTCGAGGCCGAGGAGCGGCTCCTCTTTCCGCTCGTTCCCACCGTGCTCTCGGCCGAGCAGCAGCGCGTCGCCATCATCGAGCTTCGGAGCCGAAGACAGGCAGGGGCGTGATGCTCCTGCTCGATGAGCTGCGCGCTGAACACGACCTCATCGACCGGGTGCTCGGTTCGCTGCGCACGTGGGTGTCGAACCCCGAGGTCGCGCCTGATGATGGCGCACGATTTCTTCGTTTCTTTCGCCGCTACGCCGGTGACTTTCACCATGCGCGAGAGGAGCAGACTCTCTTCACCGCGCTCGCTCGTGAAGCCGAGCTGCCGCTCGACCGTGGACCCGTCGCAGCACTCACCGCCGAGCACCACCGCTTCACGTCGTTGCTGGACGAACTCGAGCCGCTCTTGCTCCGGGGTGTCGCCGACCAGCGGCTGACCGCGCTGGCCATCGAGTACTCGCGCGGGCTGTGGCACCACCTCGACGCAGAGAACTCGGTGCTGCTCCCCGATAGCGAAGACCGGCTCCGCACCCATCACGTGAAGGAGCTGCCGTCACGCGGGCCGACCGCCGAAGAGCAGCTCGCGCTCGCCGATGGAGTCGCGCTGGCCGGGCGATATGCGGCGCTGGTCGACCCCGACGTCATTCGCGGAGACGGTTGCATCATGTGCCCGTCGTACGGCGAAGGCTGCCGCGGCCTCGAGCGCGAGTGGTGGACGGCGTCGGAGTGGGAAGAGCACGGCGACCGCTTCAGCGGCGACTGAATCGCCGACGCCCACCGAGAACGGCGACGAGCGCGAGCAGCAACGCGCCACCAGCGCTCGAGCATGAACACGAGGCGGTCGGCATCACGCCCGGCGGACAGAGGAAGGACGTCGGCGTGCCCACGCGCGAGACGCAGTCAGAGAGAATGAGGCCCGCGTCGACGGCGTTGTCGATGCACGCCCGGTCGCCCGCGCTGCACGGCACGCACTCGGCGGGCGCAGAGCAGGTCTTCTTCGGCCCGGGAACGTCGGCGAGCGCCACCCCAGCAACCAACACGGCCACCAGCACCGCGATTCTCACGGCGTCACTTCGAACAGGTTGCTCTCGACCTGATGGCCGCTGCTCGACTCGGCGCGCAGCGCGTACCCCATCTGCGCCCGGTCGACGGTGAGCATGTCGAACCGAACGCCACCGTCGGCGATGGCCCTCGCGCCACCATTCATCACCACGCCACCGGTGCTGCGCACGAGCCGCACCGACACCGTCACGTCGGAGTCCTTCACGAGGTTGCCCTTCGAGTCGGCCGCGGTGACGACGATGGCGGGTGTGATGACCTGCCCGACGCGCGTGGTGCCTGGCTGCGTCGCGAACGTCAGCGCCTGAATCGGGCCGGGCACGAACGTCACCTTCGGTTTCGCCTCGAGCGTCACCTCTCCTGCGGTGACCGTGACCGTCTTCTCCTCGGCCACCGACGAGCGCATCGTCACCACCACGACACCGCTCTGGTCGGAGCTGCCCGACAGCGACGCGATGTTGCCCGTGCCCGAGATGGCGACCTCGATGGCCTGCTTGCTCACCGGCTTGCCGTCTTTCGACAGCAGCGTCACCGTCACCTGCACGTCTTCGTTGTCATCGGCCCGCGCGTTCATCTTCGTGATGACGACGGTCGACTTCGCGGCGTCGACGGTGAGGGGCGTCGAGGCGCCTCCGCAGGCGAGAACCACGAAGAGAAGAGGAGTCAGGGCTCGGCGCATGGCGCGCACTCCTACTACGAGCTGGCTGGGCTTCCATGCTCGGCGGGCGCTAGAAGGCGCGCAGTGCATCTGAGCCCTGACCAGGTCAGCTCGTATCTGGGCGGCGCGCTCTCCGACGAGGAGACCGCGGCGCTCGAGGGCCACATCGACGGGTGTGCGCAGTGCCGTGAGTTGATCAGCGAGACGGTTCGTTCGCGCTACGACGAGCACCTCGCACTGGCGAACACGCAGGTCACCACCAGCGAGCCACCGCTCCCGCTGGCGGTGGGTGACGTCATCGATGGCCGCTACCGCATCGAGCGGCTGCTCGGCGTCGGCGGCATGGGCTGCGTGTACGAGGCGCTGCATCAGGCGCTCAACCAGCGGGTGGCCCTCAAGTTCATGCTGCCGAAGTTCGCGCGCGACCAGTCGGCCGTCGACCGCTTCACGAGAGAAGCCCGCGCCGCCGTTCGCCTGGTGACGGAGCACGTCGGCCGCGTGCTCGACCTCGGCGCGTTGCCCGATGGAACGCCGTTTCTCGTGATGGAGCTGCTCGTCGGCGAGACGGTGGAGCACCGCCTGTTGCGCGAAGGGCCGTTTCCCAGGCGGGTGGCGCTCGAGCTCATCACCGGCACGCTCGACGCGCTCCACGAAGCGCACGCGCTCGGCATCGTGCATCGCGACCTCAAGCCGGCGAACCTGTTCCTCTCGCGGCGCTCGTCGGGTGGCGAGGTGCTCAAGGTGCTCGACTTCGGCGTCGCCAAGTCCGTGCACCCCGACATCGAAGCGGGCCTCGGCTCCACCAGCGCGGCGACGCTCGTCGGCTCTCCGCTCTACATGGCGCCCGAGCAGCTCTCACCCGGCCGCACCATCGACGCGCGCGCCGACCTCTGGGCCGTGGGCTGCACGCTGTACCAGGTGCTCACCGGCAAGACGCCCTTCGAGGGGAACGACCTCGTCGAGCTGATGTACTCGATTCAGACGCGGCCCCACGTGCCCCTCGAGCAGCTGCGACCCGGCCTCGGAGACGTGTCGGCGCTCGTCGACGAGTGCCTCGCGAAGGAGCCGCATCGTCGCCCCTCGTCGGCCGAAGCGCTGAAGCGGCGCGTGGAGTTGCTGCTGGTCGCAC
Source organism: Archangiaceae bacterium (assembly GCA_016879935.1). Classification (GTDB taxonomy): domain Bacteria; phylum Myxococcota; class Myxococcia; order Myxococcales; family Myxococcaceae; genus Xiheimicrobium. The sequence goes on from JAACJQ010000399.1 coordinate 6,577, forward strand.
CCACGCCCGTCGTCGCAGCAGCTCCACCACCACCTGCGCCACGACGCTGGCCGCTCGCCGTCGCGGGGCTGCTCGTGCTCGCGGGCGTCGTCTTCGTCACGACGCGTCCGTCGGCCGAGGCACCGCCGCCAACGCCCGCTCCCATCGAGGTCGCGCCGAAGCAGCCAACGCCTGTTCCTCCGCCGCTCGTGGTTTTGGCTCCAGTCGAGCCTGGGCTGGTGGTCGACGCGGGAGTGCTGGCCGCTGCGCCGCCAACGCCAACCCCAACGATGGCCCGGCCGCCGAGGTCGAAGCCGCCTGTCGCCCAGCCGGCACCAACGCCGCCACCCGCAGCGCCCCCGGCAGATTCGGTGCTCGACGAGCGCCTGTAACCCCCGACAATCGCCCGGCTTCCGACGATTCGTGCGACGGTTTTCGACCTCGCCCCTCTGTGCGCTGGAGGCAGGTGATGACGACGACGCATGACTGGAGCGAACCCATCTTCGGGCTGCCGGCGCCGCGGCCGACGCCGTGGCGTGTGCCCGCGCTTGTGGTGCTCGGCGCCCTCGTGGTGGGAAGTGGCGGCATGGCCATGACGACCGCGCAGCCAGAGGAGCCCATCGTGTCGAGGCCAGCGCGACTCCTTCACACGCCCGCGCCGATGGTGAAGGTCGAGGTGCCTGCGCCCGTCGTCGTCGGGCCCGCCGCGCCCGCGAAGCCGATGGCGCGCAAACGCCAGCCCGCGCCAGACGTCCTCGGGGAGCGCCTGTGAGCTCGCTCGACGCCGTCTACGCCGCCGCCGCCGAACAGTTCTCGGGCCTCGCGGTGCCGACGCAGCGGTTTCACGCGGCGTGGCGACGGCTATGTGACAGCGGCGAGTCGCCGTCTCCGGCGCACGCGGGCGACCTGTACCTCGCGCTCGCCTGCCTCGACGGAGACGCCGCCGGCCTCGCCACGCTCGAGCAGCGCCTTCGCCGGCAGCTCGGTCAGCTCGCGCGGTTTCGCTTGTCCGACGACGAGGCCCGCACGCTCGTCGCCGAAACACTGGCCTCACTGGTCACCGGCGCGCACCCGCGGCTGTCTCGCTACTCGGCGCGAGGGCCGCTCGATGCGTGGCTCGGCGTGCTCCTCACGAGACAGGCGCTGAGCCTTCGCACGGCGCGGGCGCCCGAAGACCTCGACGAGGTGGTGCTCGGCTCGCAAGCGAGTGAAGGCGTGCCCGAGGTCGAGCTGCTCAAGCAGCGCTTTCGTGGCGTCTTCTCCGATGCGTTCAAGTCGGCCATCGCCGCGCTCGACGTGAAGCAGCGCAACCTGCTGAGGCAGCACTACCTCGACGGGCTGACCCTCGAAGAGCTCGCGCTGCTCTACCGCGTGCACCGCGCGACGGTGGCCCGCAACCTGGCCGAGGCGCGCACCACGTTGCTCGAGCGCACGCGTGACGAAGTGGCGCAGCGCACCGCCATCGGCCGCCTCGAGGTCGACAGCATCGTGCGGCTCGTGCAGTCGCACCTCGACGTGTCGGCTGCCTTCTTCCTCAATCGAACCGGAGCAGGGTCATGAGCTTCACGATGGCAGTCGTCCTCGCGTCACTCGTCACCCAGGCCCCCGAGCGGAGCGAAGCGGTGCGCGCCTTCGACGAGGGCAAAGCGGCGATGAAGGCGAACGACCTGGGCCGCGCGTGCCCGCTGCTCGAGAAGAGCTTCACGCTCGAGCCCGCGCTGGGCACGTTGCTCAACCTCGCCACCTGCTTCGAGCAGCAGGGGAAGATGGCGTCGGCGTGGGTGCGCTTCAACGAGGCGACGAGCTGGGCGCAGCGCACGCGTGAAGCGAAGCGGGAGGCCTTCGCCAGCGAGCGCGCGACGGCGCTCAAGCCCCGCGTGTCGTGGCTGTCGTTGGCTTCGACCTCGGCCGCACAGGTGAAGGTCGACGCGGTGAAGCTGGCCGTGTCTCCCGGGGTGCCGGTGGCGTTGCCCGTCGACGTGGGCGTGCACATCGTGACGCGTGAGCAGGCGGGCTTCTCGGCGTGGACGACGCAGGTGCACGTCGAGCGCGAGGGCACGACGACGACGGTGACCGTGCCCGAGCTGGCGCCGCTCGATTTGCCCGGGCCTCCGCCTTTGGTGGCGCTGACGCCGGTGCCGGAGCCAGAGCCCGTCAAGCCGGCCGAGGTCGTCGCTCCGAAACCGGTCGAGGTGAAGACGGCCGTGGCCGAGCCCTCTCGCGCGCCGGGCTGGGTGCTCGTGGCGACGGGCGTGACGGTGGCGGTGGCGGGCGGTGTCGGGCTCGGGTGGTCGTTCGCGACGTACGACCAGCTGCAGAGTCAGCGCCGCTCGACGTTCTCGCCAGTCATTCGGGTCAGCCAGCGCGACTTCGACATGCTCCAGTGGGTGTACCCGGCGTCGTGGGTCACGGCGGGAGTTGGGCTCGCGACGGCCATCTCCGGCGCCATCGTGCTCTTCACCACGCGCACCGCCGTCGTCGTGCCCGTCGTCGGCCCGCAGGGAGCCGGGGCTGCGGTCTCGCTCTCGTTCTGAGCGCATGAACGCCTCGAGCTGAGGTGTCTTCTTCCGTCGATGCTCGAGGCCCGACAGGCAGCGCATCAGGCACCACCCATGAACGCGCAGACTCCTGCTTCGCCCGGCCCCGGTCTGGTAGCTGCGCCTCACGATGACGACGTGGGCGTTTCGACGACTGCAGGGCACCTGGCTGTTTCACGACTTGCCGAACGGCGCGCTCGAGCACCTCGCCAGTCACGCGAAAGAAGTGTCGCTGCGCGCGGGTGACGTGTTGCTGCGAGAAGGCGACAGGGGAGACGCGCTCTACGTCGTCATCGAGGGCGCGCTCGGCGTGACGCAGGCCTCGGCGACGGGAACCGTGGTGCTGGGCGAGGTGCGCCGCGGAGAACACGTCGGTGAGCTCGCCCTGCTCGAGAACGCTCCACGCACGGCCACGGTGACGGCGTCGGTGCCGACGCGGGTGCTCGAGGTGACGCGCCCGGGGTTCGAGGCCTGCGTGCGCGCGTTCCCGCAGGCGACGTCGACGCTGACGCGTTTGTCCGAGTACCGCCGCGCGTGGGCCGGGGTTCGCCGCGTTCGTCCCTCGACGCTCGAGGTCGTCGCGATGTTGGCGAAGGTGTTCCCCGAGGTGCCGTCGCAGCAGCTCGCCTCGCTCGCCGACGAAGTGGAGTGGGTCACGGTGCCGACCGGCGCGGTGCTCTTCCGGCAGGGGGAAGCGGGCGACGCGCTGTTCTTCGTGGTGCGCGGTGGGCTCGACGTGGTGGCGCAGCGTGACGACGGGCAGGACGTTCGGCTTGGTGAGGTCGTGCCGGGTGAGCCGGTGGGAGAGATGGCGCTGCTCTCGAACGAGCCGCGCATGGCGACGGCGCGGGCGAACGCTGACTCCGAGCTCATCAAGCTCTCGCGCGCCGGGTTCGAGTCGCTCGTCTCCACGCACCCGGCGGCGATGGCGCTGTTCGCCCGCACGATGGCGACGCGGTTGTCGAAGGCAGCGCGCGGACGTGGCGCGATCTCTCAGCTGCGCTCGGCGCGCACGGTCTCGCTCGACGACTGCACCAGCGCGGTGTCGATGGTCGACCCGGTGATGCTGAATCTGAGCATCACGCAGCTGTACCACCGCATCGCCGTCGACCTCACGCTGCTGCTCGGCGCACAGGACGCGAACTGGTTCTGCTTCGGGTGTCGCGCGTCGAAGACCGCGGGCGCCGCGATTCGGCTCGAAGAGGTGCCGCTTCGTGAGGTGCTGCAGCGCACGCCCGTGTGGCCGCTGCTCACGAAGGGGCTGGCGCTCTCGCGTCGCACCTCGCTCGTGCGCGTCTTCGACGACACGCTGCAGACCGTCGGTGACCGCGTCGCGAAGGGCAATCGCTTCATCTTCGAAGAGATTGGGCCTGCGTTCGTGCAGTTCGTCTCGGCGTTCGCGAAGGCGCACGAGTACGACCGCGCGAAGCTGGAGTCGGTGCTCTCGCAGCTCAAGGCGGGGCCGAGCGACCGCGGAGGGCAGGACACGCTGAAGGGCGCGCTGACCGCGTATTACGAGGCAGCGTTCGAGCGGTCGGCGAAGCGGCGCAGCGAGCTCATTCTGCTCGGCAGCATGAAGGTGGGCCTGCACGAGCAGACACGCGTCGACCCGATTCTCGATGGAGCGCTCGACGCGCCGCTCGAGGTGTTCTTCGACCAGCTCGCAGGGCAGTTGCCGAGGCCGGTGCGTGGTATCGCGATGAAGGCGCGGCCGATGGTGCAGCGGCAGGTTCGCGTGTTTCTCACGCGGCGGTTGATGCGCATGCGGTTGCCCGACGTGACGCTCGACCTCGGCGGTGACGTGCCGCCGTACAGCGAGAAGAGCCGCTTTCCTCCCGGCCTCGAGACCCTCGAGCACCCCGAGCTGCGCGCGTTGTACGAGTCGTTCACGGCCGGGGCTCCGAGCGCTGCGCGTGACTGGACGAGCCTGGCCGACCGCATGCGGTACATCTCGACGTTGTTCCGCACGAGGCAGAAGTCGCTGCAGCTGTTCGAGCCGCCGTATCTCGACGAGCAGCAGGCCGACATCGCCGCACGCCGGGTGCCCGCGGGAATGCTCTGACCGTCAGCGACGGCTCATCGCTGTGGCTTCGCGCAGCACTCTCTTCACATCGCACTCGGGATTGAGGCTCGTGATCAGGCGCGCATCGAGCGGCGCGCCCTCGAGCACTCGCTTCACCGACGCGAGCGGTAGCTTCCGGTCGAACATGAACTTCGCGAAGGCGACGGACCGCTTCGCATCGCCCGTCAGCCGCGCGAGCAGTTCTCGCGACCCATCGGGGTCTGCACCTTTCGGAAAGCGCTGCTGACCGCGCTGCCACTTCGATTTCGGCCGGCCCTCGTGCCACAGCACGAACGTCACCTCGTCTGGCTCGACGTTCGTCACGTCACGATGCCGGAGCAGCGACGCCGGCATGCCGTCCACGAGTCCGGGCCACTGCGTGGGCTCATCGTGCAGAAACGGATTCATCGGCGAGTCGTGGTGAAAGCCGCGAAGCACCGCCGCGCCGCTCGGCAGGAACAGCCCGTAGACGACGTTGCCGTCATTCTCGCGCAGCGTCGCGAACGACCCCTCGTTGCGCCGCGCAGGCTCGAACGAGAACACGCGCGAGTCCTCGTCGGGCTCCATGATGGCGTCGAGCACCGCGAGCCCACGCCAGTGCTGCTCGAGCCGTTTCGGTGGTGGCAGCGCTGCGAGGTTCCGGGTCGACGGCCGCTCTGACATCTGGCGACGGTGTGGCATCACCGCGGCGCACGCAAGGCTCGCGCGAAGCCGCGCTTCATGCACAGGCTCTGACATGGCCATGGCGCGAGGTGCTCCCAGCGGGTCGAGGCCGAGTCGCCCGGCGACGGTGTGGCTGCTGGCGTCGCTGCCGGTGCTGCCCCTGGTGCTGGTGTTCTCGGCGTACGAGCTGCCCGCCAGCGCGAACGGCGCCGTGATGCCGTTGGCCGGCGAGTGGGCGGGCCACCTCGCTGTCGACGGCTTCGACCCGTTCACCGACTCGTCGGGCTGGAGCCCGCTCCGGCTGCCCGGTGGCTTCACGCCGCAGGGGCTCCCAGGCGGGCACGTCTTCGTGCGCCGCACCTTCGCTCCGCTGCCCGATATGGTCGGCCACGACGCGTCGTTCGTCGTCGGCAGCGTGCGCGGCGCGACCGTTCGGCTCTTCTTCAATGGCCAGCCCATCGGCCTCAAAGGAGAGCCCTCGAGACACTTCATCGGCCTCGAGGCGGGCGCCGAGACCTTCTTCGTTCCCGCGAGGTTGATCAGCCCCGACCAGAACGTGCTGACGCTCGAGGTGCGAGGCATCTCGTCGGGGCGCGACGGCATCACCGACCCGCGCCTGCTCTTCGGCCGCCACGACGTGCTCGGCCCCTGGAGCTTCCACGAACAGCAGCTGCGCTCGGTGCTCGAGCACGGCTCGCTGCTGCTCATCGGCTTCCTCGGGGTGCTGCTGGTCGCGCTCTGGGTGCTGCAGGCCGAGCGCGCGAACCGCGACCTCTACCGCAGCTCGCTCGTCTTGCTGGGCGCGGCCGTGGGCTACCTGCTGGGCAAGAGCGGCTTCGTGGTGTCGGCGCTCGGTGGACGCGTGCAGGTGCTCTGCATCGTCACCTCGGTGCACCTGCTGGGCCTGGGCATCGTCGAGTTCATCGAGGCCTACTACGTCTCGCGCGTCACCTGGTTCCGCCACGCGAACCGCGCCGTCTCGGCCCTCGCGGTCGTGCTGAGCCTCGGCGGCCTGCACGTCGTCTACCGCGTGTACATCAACTGGCTCTTCGTGCTCGTGCTCTACGCCCTGGGCCTCGCGATTCGCGACGTGGTGAAGGGCAAGACGTTGTTCGGCCCCTTCGTCGTGGTGGCCACCTTCATCGTCGCGGGCTCGGGCATCAGCGACCTGCTGGGTGACCTCGACCTCGTCTACGCGCCGCGGCTCTTCACCTTCGCCATCGCGAACCTCGCGGCCATGTCGGGCGCGGTGGTGGTGGCCGAGTTCGTCGAGCTCGCGCGGGAGAACACGCGCTTGTCGAAGTCGCTGCAGCTGCGCGCCGAAGAGCTGTCGGCCGCGCTCGTGAAGGCCGAAGAGGGCTCACGCATCAAGAGCGAGTTCCTCGCGAACACCTCGCACGAGCTGCGCACGCCGCTCAACGCCATCATCAACATTCCCCAGGGGCTGCTCGAGCAGATTCACGAGGTGCGTCGCGCCCGCTGCAGCTCGTGTGGCGCGCTCTTCGAGCTCGAGCCCGGCGAGTCCATCGAGCAGGTCGGGTGCGCGTCGTGTCAGCAGCAGAAGCTCGTGCTCGAGCAGACGCTCACCATGGCGCTGGGACCCGAAGAGACGGCGCGGCTGCTCAAGAGCATCGTGCGCAGCGGCACGCACCTGCTCGCGGTGGTGAACGACATTCTCGACTACTCGAAGCTCGAGGCCGGCCGCGTGGTGCTGCACCGCGAGAAGGTCTCCATCTCGACCCTGCTCGACGACTTGAAGCTCGCCATGGAGCCCGTCGCCACCCGCGCGGGTGTCACGCTCGACGTGAA